>NZ_JCAMOQ010000058.1:0-53160 GCF_059512365.1 Bradyrhizobium sp. Ses1 | reverse complement strand
GACCCGCCCCTCATCCGCCGTGAGACGCGCGGAGTTAAATCACTGATTTGCCCGACGGCGAAAGCGGAATATTTTTCGCTGATAGTCTGGACAGACTTTTGGTGATTTGCCCGTCGGGTTATCTTGTCGCAGTCAATTGCAGCCGGTGAAGCCGGTTCACGACAACACAAGACAAGGTTGGTTGCAGGAGGTTTGCGATGCCGCTCAACACCGAGAAGATCGACGATGCAGCGCTGGCGCTGCTCTATCTGACCCTGCACGACGACTATCGGGCATGGAAGGGTTTCGATTGGGATGTGCTCGGCCGGCTCCACGAGAAAGGCATGATCCATGATCCCGTGGGCAAGACCAAGTCTGTCGTGTTCACCCACGAAGGACGTGATCGGGCAAAGCAGCTCTTCGAGACGATGTTCAAGGAGTGAAGGACTTCGCCGCGCTCTCGTAGGGTGGGTTAGCGCAGCGTAACCCACCGAGCCTGCGGGAAGAAAGATGGTGGGTTACGCTGCGCTAACTCACCCTACGGTTCCTCCGCCTTCAAGGCTCGTCCGGCTTCTGCAATGGCTCGCGTGTTACGGAGCTTGTTAACAATTATAAATTGTATTATGGTGCTGCATTCAATTGATCATTGTTTGTTTGTACGAAGAGGAGTTTCCCATGCAAGAGCCTCAATTGAAAGAATTTGAAGGCCTGCCTCGCTCGTCATCTTGCCGCTTGATAGATTTTGATGAGGCGCAGGTTGTTCCCGGCATTGTCCCGAAGACATTCATTCTCATCGTCAGGGGCACCAAGCCCTGGGTGACGATGAAGGTGGATTTGTATCCCCTGATTTATATCAAGCAGCCGGTTTATTGGGGCATTGAGGTGATCGGATGCCAGAGCGGCATCGGGCTTCCCACCAAGGCGCCCTACGAGATTGCGCTGGACATTACGCACACGCTCGGCACCAAGGGAATCGAGGTTGTCGGTGCCGCACACGCGAAGCAGATCAACGTGCCGTAGCGGGCAAAAGCGCGCCCCGACTTCGAGAAGAATCCGGCGCGCAGCGCATCGCGCTGGTCGTGTCCGATGTAGCGTAGGCAAAGCGCAGTGAGCCCACCATCCACGGTTGGTGCAAGAAAGGTGGGCACGCCGCGATAGACGCGCCTTTGCCCACCCTACGCGTATTGCGATTCCACAACTCACAACGTGCAGCGGCGCTGCGTCCGCATCTGTTGCTGCTCGGCCATCGCGGCGGTGAAGGTCGGGACCGGCTTGCTGACGACCTGGTAGGTCGAGGGCCACTGCATCGGTTTCTGCTGCAGGTCCTCGTTCCAGATCTGGCAGATGCCAGTGTTCTCCCAGCGGATCACGTAATAGCCGGCCTCTGCGGGCCTGGCGGCGAAGGCCGCGACAGCGGAGCAGGTGGCGAGGCAGAGGGCGGTAGCGCGACGCATGACGTATCTCCTGTCGAATTGTTCTTTGGCTGCCTCCGCGATTGGCCGAGGCGCCGCCGATCTTTTGTGATCGTTTGTGGCGGTATTGGTACGTCAAGAGCCTGCTCCCTCGAAATCGGGAGGCTGCAATGATTTCATCAACAGCAGTTCACCGGCGGCTTCGAGCGACGGTATGTTGATCCTCCACTCGTTCGCCAGCCCGCAGCCAATCCGCCAGTTCCTGCCACGGCTGCAATGACCAGCTTCCCGAAGCCGCGCCCGATGGCGACGCCAGCACGAAGATATCTGGAAAATCGGGAAGCGCAGCTTGCCGGCCGAGCGCGATCGCCGGCGTCGGTCGTCCGAAGAACAGGGATGCCGCCTTCTTGCTGGTGAACGCGATCGTCTTCGGCCGATAGCGCAGCATCTTGTCCCGGAACGCCGGCACCTCGATAGGGAAGGCGAGCGCCTGGTGGTCCATGCCCGCGCCCGTCTTGCACATGTCGGTGAAGCCGATGCCGAGGTCGAGCAGCGCCGGAAATTCATGCGGCTCGAAGCGGCGCGGCGTGATGCCGACCTCATGCAGCGTGCGCCAGAAGCGATTGCCGGGATGCGCGTAGTAATGGCCGAGGTCGGCTGACCGCTGGCTCGCGGCGGTGCCGACGAAGACCATGCGCAGATCGGCAGCAAGCTGGTCGGGCAGCCGCTCGCGCGGAGCGGGCGCGCCGCTCATGAAGCGCGCAGGTGTGCGACGCCCTCGATCTCGATCAGCATCTTCGGATCGGGCAGCGCCACCACCACGCAGGTGGTGCGTGCAGGATAGGGCGCCGGGCCGAACGCCTCGGCATAGAGCTTGTTCATCGTCGCGACGTCAGACGCCCGCGTCAGCAGTACGTTGACCTTGACGAGATCGCGCACCGTCGCGCCGGCCTCGTCCAGCACGCGCTTGAAGTTGGTGATGACGTTGGCGAACTGTGCCTCGAACGTATCAGGCAGTCCGCCATTGGCGTCGAAGCCGGGGATGCCGGAGATGAAGAGGAGATCGCCGACACGGGCGCCGAACGAAAGCGGCGGCGCCTTGACGCCGGGCGGGGGAGGGAAGTGCTTTATGGACATGGGGGCATCCTCGCGAGGTCGTTGGACAGATGAGATGGAGGATAGACCAGTGGCGGGTATGAGCCAACGGATCGCGCGAATGCACGTTGATGAATAGGCTTCTCAATATGCGGGACGTGCCCGCCCGATCCAGGCAGCCAGCTCCTCAGGGCAGAACGGCAAAGATCGTCCGACCGACGACACAGCCCAGATCAAGCAGCGTTGATGGTGCCAGTCTGCGATGGTGAGAAGAACTAGAGGAGGCTTCTGTTGTCGGAGAAAAATCGCTCGCAGAACCTGCGGATGTGGTCCGGCAGATCGTTAACGGCAGATGACTTCCTGGACTCATCGCAGTCAAGGCGAGGTTGCGTTCCGGCTGCTCTGTTCGCGAGGTGCGCGCCGTCGCTCTCGGCTCGATCCTCAATCCGACGGCGAAATGCAGCTCTTGCTTTGGCGCGGAAGGCGCTATTCGATCGCATGTCGTTGTCCCCATGTCCGCCAATTGAGACCTGCGCGTGTTTCTAGGATGTCTGGAGAATCTGACTAGCTACCAAAATGGCTGGCAACGGCATCCGAAAGTTTGTCGTTAGGGGACCCCTTCAGGTTCGAACATTTCTCAGGCGCGCCACGGCTGCAACAGAACGACCGGGCAAGTGTCCGGCGGTTCTCGCGGCTGTGAATGTTCAGACTAGGTCCTGGATTCGGAGGCCCGCCCTCACCTTTGAATGCGGCTTGGCTATTCTGCCGCTCGGGCCACGCGCACGTCGTTGACGCCCTGCTGCTGGGAAATGACCGAGCAATCGGTTTGTCCTTGTCCTTCCACAGGTTGAAGGATGTGGGCGGCAACCAACATGGCACGGTCATCAGAACAAAACTCTGATGACTTACGATCCAACTCTTCGAGGCTTCTCGGAATGAAAGAATACAGGCATCGGGGCTTCGTAGGCCAGCGACCCGTGCAATTGACTTGAGGATCAGCTTGTATGCGCGCCTCGCGGTGATCTCGGCACCTCCGCGGTCCTGCTGCTGTGGGTCCGCGACGTCGAGCCGAGCCGTTGAAACCACGCCGACGTGATAAGGAGTAGTCTCATTGCCGAAACTCGTCGAGAAAACATAGCGCCAAGGGGATGCCTTGAGATCGAACGGAACGAGCAAGTATTTGAATGACCGCGGTCCCCCATCCGTAGCAGTTGCCCGGATGAACTGATCTCCAACCTTGTCCACGTCGAACTGGGTCGGGGTTGCGAGCAATTCAGGGCCGAGTTGAAGGTCCAATGTTTGCGTTGAAACGGGTGCAGATAGCACTCGTTGGAGAGCGCAAACCAGCGGCTGAACGAAATCGACGCTCTTCAAATCCGAATGGATATAAAGAATGACCTCGCTAGGTGCAGTGAGCCCGCTGCTCGCCACGTGTGGCAGTCCCTGCGCCCATGAAACGGTTACGCTGACGGGAAGCCAAACAGTGACGAACAGAGGCAATAGTCCGCGGGTCAAACCCTTGCGCATCGGTTACTGTCAGAGCGCCTGATTGCTCTCCTTCACCTTCTCCGCGTCAAGATACACATCCCCGCCCATCTCCTTGAACTTGGCACTCATCGCGGCCATGCCGTCTTCGATAGTCCCCTGCATCGACATACCGACGCTCGCCGGATCGTTCAGCGTCGCGGCGTAATCCCGGACGTCCTGGGTGATCTTCATCGAGCAGAACTTTGGGCCGCACATCGAGCAGAAATGGGCGACCTTGTGGGCTTCTTTCGGCAGGGTCTCGTCGTGGAAGTTCTTCGCGGTCTCGGGGTCGAGGCCGAGGTTGAACTGGTCGGTCCAGCGGAAGTCGAACCTTGCGCGGGACAGTGCGTCGTCGCGGAGCTGGGCGGCGGGGTGACCCTTGGCGAGGTCGGCGGCATGGGCGGCGATCTTGTAGGTGATGACGCCGGTCTTGACGTCGTTGCGGTCGGGCAGGCCGAGATGCTCCTTCGGCGTGACGTAGCAGAGCATGGCGCAGCCGAACCAGCCGATCATCGCCGCACCGATGCCTGAGGTGATGTGGTCATAGCCCGGCGCGATGTCCGTCGTCAGCGGCCCAAGCGTGTAGAACGGGGCTTCGCCGCACTCCTTGAGCTGCTTGTCCATGTTGATCTTGATCTTGTGCATCGGCACGTGGCCGGGGCCTTCGATCATGACCTGGCAGCCCTTGTCCCACGCGATCTTCGTGAGTTCGCCGAGCGTCTCCAGTTCGGCGAACTGCGCGCGGTCGTTGGCATCGGCGATCGAGCCGGGACGCAGGCCGTCGCCGAGCGAGAACGAGACGTCATACTTGCGCATGAGGTCGCAGATCTCGTCGAAATGCGTGTAGAGGAAGCTCTCCTTGTGATGTGCCAGGCACCACTTCGCCATGATCGAGCCGCCGCGCGAGACGATGCCGGTGACGCGGTTGGCGGTGAGATGGATGTAGGGCAGGCGCACGCCGGCGTGGATCGTGAAATAGTCGACGCCCTGTTCGCACTGCTCGATCAGCGTGTCCTTGTACAATTCCCAGGTCAGCTGGACCGGATCGCCGTTGCACTTCTCCAGCGCCTGGTAGACCGGCACGGTGCCGATCGGCACCGGCGAGTTGCGCAAAATCCATTCGCGGGTGGTGTGGATGTTGCGCCCTGTCGAGAGGTCCATCACGGTGTCGGCGCCCCAGCGGATCGCCCACACCATCTTCTCGACTTCCTCCTCGACCGACGATGTCACGGCGGAGTTGCCGATATTGGCGTTGATCTTGGTCAGGAAGTTGCGGCCGATGATCATCGGCTCGAGCTCGGCATGGTTAATGTTGCTTGGAATGATGGCGCGGCCGCGCGCGATCTCGCTGCGTACGAATTCCGGCGTGATGAAGGCCGGCACCGAGGCGCCGAAGCTTTCGCCGTCGGCGAGCGCCGCTTCCGCGCGCTCGAGCTGTTGCTTGCGGCCGAGATTCTCGCGCTCGGCCACAAAGATCATCTCCTTGGTGATGATGCCGGCGCGGGCGAATTCGAGCTGGGTGATCTTGTGGCCGTCGAGGCCGCGCAGCGGCTGGTGATGCGCGGTGAAGGCACGCGCCGCCTTGTCGGCGGAGAGGTTGCCGTTGTCCTCCGGCTTGATCGTGCGCCCCTCATATTGCTCGACGCCGCCGCGTTCCTTGACCCAGGCGAGACGATTGCGCGGCAGGCCGGCATTGACGTCGATCACGATGGACGGATCGGTGTACGGGCCCGAGGTGTCATAGACGGGAAGATTGGGCTCGCCGGCGCCTTCGCTTAAGATGATATCGCGCAGCGGCACCCGCACATCAGGCGCCGTGTCGGGGGTCGAGAAAATCTTGCGCGAGGACGGTAGTGGCCCCGTGGTGACGGCGGGAATGGTGGTGTCAGGGTTGGAACGGATGTTCATGGAGTTCCTCCTTCGAGAGCGTTGTTATTCCGTCATTGCGAGGAGCGATAGCGACGAAGCAATCCATTGGCGCCGCAAATCCGGGTGGCAATGGATTGCTTCGCTTCGCTCGCAATGACGGTGGGTGAGGCTTTGCATCACGCGGCCTTTGCGCTTTTGCCAAGCCATTGTCTGACCCGCGCATCGGGGTCGGCGTTCTGGGTGATGTCGGAGACGACAGCAATCGAGTCGGCGCCGGCGGCGAAGATCTCCGCGGCCTGCTCGAACTTGATGCCGCCGATCGCAACCAGCGGGATGTCACCGATGCGCTTCTTCCATTCGGTGATCTTCGGAATCCCCTGCGGGGCGAAGCGCATCGATTTCAGCGTGGTCGGGAAGATCGGGCCGAGCGCGATATAATCAGGCTCGGCTTTCAGCGCGGTCGCCAGCTCCTCGTCGTCATGGGTGGAGATGCCGAGCGTCAGCCTGGCGTTGCGGATCTCGGCGAGATCGGCGCCCTCGAGATCTTCCTGGCCGAGATGCAGATGCTCGGCGCCGGCGACGATCGCCGCGCGCCAATAGTCGTTGACGACCAGCTTTGTCGGTGTGCCCTTGGTCACCGCGAGCGCATCGGTGACGATCTGCAGCGCTTCGGCATCGTTCAAATCCTTGGCGCGGAGCTGGATCGTGCCGACGCCGAGTTTCGTCAGCCGCTCGACCCAGGCGGCGCTGTCGACGACCGGGTAAAATGGATCAGGATACGGCATGCCAGAACGGAGTCCCGATGACAGGAGTGGAGGGGGAGGCGAAATCGCGCGCGTCCATCAGCCCGGCCTCATAGGCGGCGCGGCCGGCCTCGATGCCGAGGCGGAATGCATTCGCCATCGCGACGGGATCGGCGGCCTTCGCGACCGCTGTGTTGAGCAGCACCGCGTCATAGCCGAGCTCGAGGGCGTGGGCCGCATGCGAGGGCGCGCCGATGCCGGCGTCGACCACCAGCGTGATGTCGGGCAGGCGGTCGCGCAGCAGTTTTAGCGCATCGCGGTTGGTGATCCCCTTGGCGCTGCCGATCGGCGCGGCCCACGGCATCACCACCTTGCAGCCGGCATCGACCAGCCGCATCGCCACCGAAAGATCTTCGGTGCAATAGGGGAACACCTCAAAGCCGTCCTTGACCAAGATCGAGGCGGCTTCGACCAGGCCGACGACATCGGGCTGCAGCGTGTCGTTGTCAGCGATGACTTCCAGCTTGATCCAGCTCGTTCCGAACAATTCGCGCGCGAGCTTTGCGGTGGTCACCGCCTCGCGCACGCTGCGGCAGCCGGCGGTGTTCGGCAGAACCGTCACATCAAGTTCGCGGATCAGCGACCAGAACGCATCTCCGGTTTTACCGCCGGCGGCTTCGCGCCGCAGCGACACGGTGACGATGTTGGCGCCGGACGCACGGATCGCGCCTTGCATGATCGCGGGCGAGGGATAGAGCGCCGTGCCGATCAAGAGGCGGGAGGAGAAGGTCTTGCCGTAGAAGTTCAGCACCATGCGTCTCCTCGATCTCGGTTAACTCCCTCTCCCCGTCCTTCACGGGGAGAGGGGTGGGGTGAGGGGCTACCTCCGCAAAAACGGTGGAAGTGAGACTCGCGGAGAGTCCCCCTCACCCGGATCGCATCTTGCGATGCGATCCGACCTCTCCCCGCAAGCGGGGCGAGGTGAAGTGCGGCACGCAGCTGCGTTTCCAACACCATCACCCTCCCTGCCGGGGCGTGATGATTTCGATCTCGTCGCCGGCTTTCAGCGCGGTCTCGGCCCAGCGGCTCTTCGGCAGCACGTCGTAATTCAGCGCGATCGCGAAATGGGTGCCTTCGTAATCGAGCTCGGCGAGCAGCGCGTCGATGTTCGCCGAAGTGATCTCCCGCGGCTCGCCGTTGACGATCACGCGCATCGCATCACCTCATTGTCGATCTGGCCGCGCTCGACATAGGCGAGCGTCAGTTCCGCCAGCGCCGGCGCCAGCAGGAAGCCGTGGCGGTAAAGGCCGTTCACCGAGATCTTCGTCCGGTCGATCGTGATCCGCGGCAGATTGTCGGGAAAGGCCGGGCGCAGGCCGGAGCCGAATTCGAGGATGCGCGCCTCGGCGAAGGCCGGGTGCACCGCATAGGCCGCGCCCAGAAGCTCCAGCGCCGAGCGGACGCTGACGCCGGTGTCCTCGGCCTCGATCGAGGTCGCGCCCAGCATGAACAGATGATCCTCGCGCGGAATCACGTAAAGCGGCCAGCGCGGATGGATCAGCCGCACCGGACGCGACAGCTCCACCTCGGCGGTCTCGATCAGGATCATCTCGCCCTTGACGCCGCGCAGCTCCGGCTCTCCGTCGCGCGCCGACAGGCCGCGGCAATCGATCACGATGCCCTCGAGATCCTCCGCGCTGATGTCGCTGTTGAACTTGATGATGCCGCCGGCGGCGAGGATGCGCTCATGCAGCCTGGGCAGCACGCGGCGCGGCTCGACATGGCCCTCGGCCGGGAAGAACAGCGCGTCGCGGAAACGGCCGTCGAGCGAGGGCTCGAGCTGCGCGACGCCTGACGCATCGAGCCGCTCGTGGCCTTCGGTCATCCGGGCAAAGCGCTCGAAATCGTTGCGCTCGCGCGCATGCGCCACCACCAGCGAGCCGTTGAACGGCGTATCCGGCAATTCGCGCCGCCAGATATCGAGCGAGCGCAGGCCGAGCCGGCTGATGATGGGTTCGGCGACCTCGGCCTCGCAATAGGGCGCCAGCATGCCACCGGCCCAATGGCTTGTGGATTCCGTCATCGCGGCGTCACTGCGCTCGTGCAGAGTGACGGCGTGACCGGCCTGCGCGAACAATAGCGCTTGCCAAGCGCCGGCGATGCCTGCGCCGATGATAGATACGGGGGAATCCCCCCGCGGACTCTTATTCTGGTACATCCCTGTCCCTTCGCCGGTATGACCCGGATCAGGTTCAAAGGGTCACCGCGGTCCCGGATATCGGCCGGAATGGCCAACGCCAAGCGTGCGGTATCTCAGCTCCTCCTCGGAGCACCCCTCGGAACGCGTCTAATGTAAGCGGATACGCCGACCTGTCAACGCCGCGCTTCGCGGCCGTGCCCCTCAGTTACCGGGGACCTGCTGTGCGTCGGCGTCGGCCGCGCTTTCCGGCGCCTCGGCCTCGGTCTGCTCTTTTTGCGCTGCGGCGGCAAGCGTCGGGCGGGATTCTCTCTTGGATTCCTTCAGGTGCTGCAGCCGCTGCTGCTTGGCGGCGTAATAATACCCGGCGGCGTAGTAGCGCACGGCGCGGTCATGGTTGCCGCCGGCGGCGCGATAGGCGCCCGCGAGATATTTGATGCCATAGGTGAGGTTGGTTTCGGGATCGCGCAGGCCCGCCGCATCGCCCTTGTAGCCAAGGCCGCGGGCGGTCGCGAGCTTGATCTGCATCAGCCCGATCGCGCCGCCGCGTCCGACCAGGTTCGGCTGATACTTGCTCTCGCGCACAATCACGCGGTGCACCAACGTATCAGGCACCAGATTGGCCTGGGCATGGGCGGCGACCAGCGCCTCATATTGCGAGCGCTGCTGCGCCTGCGCAGGCGTGCCCAGAAGCACTGCGGCAACAGCCGCAAGCAAGGTGAGGGCGAAAGGGAGTTTCATCGGGCGAGATCTCGGCGACGGAATGGTCTGTTCCACTTACGCAACCGAATTGTTGCGGCCGCCGGGCAGATATGTGGCGAAAGCGGGGCGTTATGCGACGGACTTTAGTAAAGTCTTAGACGACGATTTGCTGCACGGCCGCAAGCTTCTTGTCGCGCAAATGACTCAAAGCCGCGTTAGGATTTTGCATGGCAGGCGCGGGGTTCAGTGCGTTCTGCCGATAAATCAAGAAACGCCAATCAAGAAAACCGACCAAGAAAAGTCGATAACGGGAGACGCATCATGACCCACTTTGATTCCGCTGATCTGCCGCGTGGAAATCCTTGCGCACAATGCGGCAAGCCGATCGCGAAGCCGGACTGGGTCGAGCAGGATGGTGGCCGGATATTCTATCTCTGGCATTGCCGCGCCTGCGATTACCGCTTCGAGGCCATTGCGATCTATCCGGAGCACGGCAGCGAACGCGCGCCGCTCGCGGCCTGACGTCAGGCGGCTGAGCGTCGGCTCTCCGCGCGCATCGGCAACTCGATCCGCGCGAGGAGTCCGTGCGGCTGCTTGTCGTGCAGCGACAATGTCCCGCCATGCGCGAGCACGATCGCGTTGGTGATGGAAAGCCCGAGGCCGAAGCCTTCGGACTCGTCCATGTTGCGCGCATCGTCGCCGCGCACGAACGGCTCCAGCACATCGCGCTTGCGCGCATCCGAAATGCCGGGGCCATCGTCCTCGACTTCGATTGTGATGCTATCAGGCGCGGTGCGGAGCCGGATCGTCGCTTCGGCGCCGAAGCGCACCGCGTTCTCGACGAGGTTGGTGACGCTGCGGTGCAGGTCGTCCGGCCGCACGGTTGCCATCGCGTGTGCGGGGCCGTCGTAGCCCACCTTGTGGCCCATGTCGGAAAACTGGTCGGTGACGAGCTGCAGCGTGCTGGCGATATCGGTCAGCGTCATCGATTCCAGCCTGCGGTCGTTGCGCAGGAACGACAGCACCGATTCCAGCATTGCGCGCATCTGGTCGAGATCGGCAAGCATGCGATTGCGATGGGTCTCGTCCTCGATGAATTCCGAGCGCAGCCGCATCCGCGTGATCGGCGTGCGCAAATCGTGGCTGATCGCGGCCAGCATCTTGGTGCGGTCCTCGATCAGGCTGGTGATGCGCTCGCGCATGCGGTTCAATGCTTTCGCGACCGAACGGATCTCTTCCGGTCCACGTTCGGGCAGCGGCGGGGCGGCGCCGTCGAGGCTGAAGTTTTCGGCGGCGCGCGCGAAGGAGGACAGTGGCGCGGTCAATGCGCGTGCCGCCCACAGCCCGAGCAGCGCGACGCTGATGACCATGAACAGCAGCGTCATCATCCACGGACCGCCGAGGACTGGCGGCCGGTGCCGATCCGCAAGCAGTCTTGCCGAGATCATCGCGCCGTCGGGCAGCACGACGCCGATCTGCGCACCGTTGCCCGCCAGCGGAAACAGCCGATAGGTGCCGCCGAGCCGGCGGTAGAGCAGGTGCAATTCGCGCTCATTCAGTTCGCCGGCAGCAGGCGTGGTGCCGGGCGGCAGGCTTTCGACGCCGAGCTGCGGAAAGGCGTTGTTGATGTCGGCGGACAGCCGCGGCCGTTCCGACGCTGCGGCGGCGCCGAGAAGTTGGATCGCGCTGGCGAGCTGGGCATGTCCGCGGTCGCCCAGCGGCTCCGACTGGTCCGGCCGTGAGATGAGGAAGATCGTGGCGATGATGACGTGGATGGCGATGATCGAGGCGACCACCAGCGCCGCGATCTGCCCGCTGATGCCCCTGAGATTGAGGAAGCCGGAGAGCTTCATCGTCAATTGCCCGCCGCGGTCACCACTTCGATTGTTGCTGTTTCCACTCTTGGCGTGAACATGTAGCCGCCGGCGCGCACCGTCTTGATCATGGTGGCTTCCTGCGGATCGGGCTCGATCTTGCGGCGGATGCGGCTGACCAGGACGTCGATCGAGCGCTCCAACGAGCCCGCGTCGCGCGCGCCCGTGAGGTCGAGCAGGCTGTCGCGCGACAGCACGCGGCCGGGCCGCTCGCACAATGTCCTGAGCAGGTCGAACTCGGCGCTGGTCATGGCGACCTTGGCGCCTTCGGGGTTGCGCAACTCGCGCAGGCGGAAATCGATGCGCCAGCCCTGGAACGTCAGCACGGTCGCGCCTTCGATGGCGCTGGCGTTGCGCGCCGCCGCCTGCCGCCGCAGCACTGCGTTGATCCGCGCCAACAGCTCGCGCGGATTGAACGGCTTCGGCAGATAATCGTCGGCGCCCATCTCCAGGCCGAGGATGCGGTCGACGTCCTCGCCGCGCGCGGTCAGCATGATGATCGGCGTCTGCGAGGTCGCGCGCACCTTGCGGCACAGGCTGAGGCCATCCTCGCCCGGCAGCATGACGTCGAGGATCAGAAGATCGACGCGGTGATCGGTCATCGCGCGGACCATCTCGCGACCGTCGCCGGCGGTGGTGACGTTGCAGGCGTTGTTACGCAGATATTTCGCGATCAGGCTGCGCGTCTCGCGGTCGTCCTCGACGACAAGGATGTTCGGCTGCGGCTGGGCCATGCTGACCTTTTTGTCGATGATTCGGGGTAAGCGGCGAAGATTCTTGTTTCCAAATGTTTCTGACGGCTGCGCGGTAACAGCGGGCAACAGGCCAAAAGGCACTGTTAAGACCGTTAACCCTACCGTCGCGGCGAGTTTCACGCGTACCTATCAGAATCATTTGGAGCATTCCATGACCGCGATCTCGGCTGCCTCCGGCAGCACCTATCAGTCGCCTTTGCAGCGGCTGCAGGATGAACTGCAGTCTGAAATCAATTCCGGTGCCATCAGCTCGTCGGATCAGGACGCGCTGTCGTCGGCGCTGACGGATATCGATGCCTCGATGCAGGCGAGCCGCACCGGCGATCAGACCAGCGGCACGCGGCCGTCGCCGGACGAGATGAAGTCCAAGCTGGATGATCTCATCAACCAGGAAGTCTCGAGCGGCAAACTGACCAGCGATCAGGCGACCGAATTGCACGGCGTGTTCAAGGCCGCCTTCGCGCAGGGCCCCGGTGGTAGCCATGGCCCCCATGGCGGCGCCGGTGGGCCACCGCCGTCGGATGGTTCAACCTCGACCGATGAAGCTGGCGCCACGAGCAATTCCGTCAGCGACATCCTGCAGCAGTTCCTGCAGTCGCTGCAGGAGTCGCTGTCGGCGTCGGCGTCGAGTTCGTACAATTCGGCCGGCAGCGCGAGCACATCGGCTAACGGCAGTTCGTTCTCCGCGCTGCTGGTCGACTACCAGAGCTAAAGGCACGGCTCCTTCCCTACGAACAGCGCGTAGCCTGGGTGGAGCGCAAGTGTAACCCGGGGCCGCTCGTCAACGTTGACGCAGGTGTCCCGGGTTTCGCTTCGCTCCACCCGGGCTACAAAAGGGAAGGGTGGTTGTCTCGTCGATGGCGTAGGAACCAGTCGTCGAATGTGGCGTTGTCTCTCCCGATCATTTGCGGGGAGGGCCAGATGGCAGCCGACGCCAGCACCAAACCGCATCGGCTCATCGCCAGCGACCGTGTCGAGGGCACCGCGGTGCGGCGGCCGAACGGCGAGATGATCGGCCACATCGAACGGCTGATGATCGACAAGGTCACCGGTCAAGTGTGTTATGCCGTGCTCAGCTTCGGCGGATTCTTCGGCCTCGGAACCAATCTGATTCCCTTGCCCTGGGTGCGGTTGCGCTACAACACGCGTTTCGAGGCCTATGAGCTCGACATATCAGATGAAGAGTTGAAACGCGCGCCGTCGTTTCGCGCCGACAAGGATTTCGATTGGGGCGATCGGTCGCAGGAAGCCGAACTGCGTCGCTACTACGGTATACCGCCTTATTGGGGCGGTTTCTGAAAGCGCATGCTCATCGCTTAACTCTGAACTTTTCGACCTGGCGCTCTATTTGTTCGGCGCCACAAGTTCCGTGTCACTTGATACGGAACGCTTGCTGACGTGCCGGGTTCTCTCAGCATCGATTTCGAACTGGAGGATCCGATCATGTTAGCGAAGTATACCATCACTGGTCTCGCGGCTTCGGCCTTGCTTGCAAGCGTCGCGTTCGCGCAAACGCCGAATACGGCGACTGGCGATCGCCCGAGCACCGCGGCGACCACGTCAACCACCGCTCCGTCCTCGTTCCACGGCAACTGGCGCGCGTCGAAAATGGCCGGCCTGAATGTCTATAACGACAACAATGAGAGCATTGGCTCGATCAACGACATGTTGCTGGACAAGAGCGGCAATATCAAAGCGGTTGTGATCGGCGTCGGCGGCTTCCTCGGCGTCGGCGAGCATCTGGTCGCCGTGCCCTTCGAGAAGGTCAAGTTCGTCAACGAGCCGGTCGCATATACCGGCGCGTCGAACACCGGCGCAAAGCCGGCGAGCGGCGCTGGCTCTTCGACGACCACGGGCGCTGCCACAAGCTCGACCTCGAGCTCCAAGTCGAACCCCTGGTACCCGGATCACGCGGTCTACAACGCGAGCAAGGAAGAGCTGAAGGCGATGCCGGAGTTCAAATACTCGACTGATTAAGGTTCTCGCCTTTTCCGAGCAAAAACGCGCCCGGTTCTGCCGGGCGCGTTCTTGCATCAGGGCGCGTAGGTCCGAGAAGGTCCAATACGGACTCGATCTTGCCAGGCGCTGGCCTGGCGTAGGTGCGAAAGATCCGAGAAATGCGAAATAAAACGAGTTTGCGGTTGGTCACTTGCGCAGGCCCCTTCCCATCGCCTCGTAGATCATCGACTTCAAGTTCAGTTGGATCCGTCCCCCCTGTGTGGGCGACATCACCATGAAGACTCCAAGCATGTCGTCCACGGGGTCGACGAAATAGAAACTGCCGCCGGCGCCGTCCCAACGGTATTCACCGAGTGGCCAGTCCGTATTCGGAGGCGGCGAGGTGCGCACGGCAAAGCCAAGACCGAAGCCACTGGTGGGGCCTGGAAAATAGAAGGGATCATGAATGATCCCGGTTTCCGGTCCAATCTGATCCGACGTCATCAGTGCGACTGTCTCACGCTTGAGGTACCGCTTGCCGTCCAGTTCACCTCCATTCAAAAGCATTTGCAGGAAGCGGGCGTAGTCTCCTGTGGTCGAGGCCAAGCCCGCTCCACCGGACTCCCAGCGCCGTGGCAATGTAGGATCCTTGATTCCCGCGACTCGAAAGCGATCGACAGGAAATCCCCTGGCGATCAGCGGCCACTTCGCTTTATCCGTGACATAATACGCAGTGTCGGACATGCCGAGCGGATCGAACAACCGCTGCTTTTCGAATTGGTACAGCGTCTGCCCCGAGGCCACCTCGATGACACGGCCGAGCACGTCGGTCGAATGACTGTAATTCCAACGCGTTGCGGGCTGATCGGCAAGCGGCAGTACTGCGATCCGATCGGCGAAGTCGGCGTTGTTGAAATCCCCAGCATACAATAGAGGATTCGCATAGAGTTTCTGCACCTGGGTCTCGCCGTAGAAGCCGTAGGTGATACCTGAGGTGTGCCGCAATAGATCCCTGATCGTAATCGGGCGCTTCAACGGCTCGAGCTTGAGCGGATACTTTCCTGCTTCGTCGGACATATCGACGCCGACTTTGGCGTCTGCAAAGGAATGAATGTATTTCGATACTGGATCGTCGAGAGCAAGCTTGCCTTCGTCGACCAGCATCATCGCCGCAACCGACGTAACGGCCTTCGACATCGAATAGATCTGGAAGATCGTGTCCCGCGTCATCGGCAGCCCCGTGTCGGGGTCCCGCACGCCGAAGCATTCGAAATGGACTGGCTTGCCATGTTGCTGGATCAGCAGGATGCCGCCAGGAATCTTGCCGCTCGTGATCTCATTGCGAATGGTGTCGTCAAGCTGCTTCAGGGCCGCGGGTGAAAGAGTTGCTACAGCCGGCGTTTCGGATTCGGCACGCAGCTCGAACGCCAGGCCGATGACCAGGCAAAACCCGAACGCTGCCGCGGCAACGCAGCGCAGTGTGGTGTTTTTGGTTTGCCATTGCTTCATAGACGGGCAGCTCAAGGGGGCCGCTGGATGCGCTCGCGCTCCGTAGGGGTCTGCTCCAGCAGCACGAAGAAAGTCTCCTGCTTGCGGTTGATGACCATATAGCAGCCAACGACGTTTTCCAATTGATTGCCAAGGTCAACCGCGCTTCGCGACGAGCTGCCTGCTCGTTACCGGTGTCCGACCCGCCGCCTCACTTCTTCACCGTCTTTGCCTGCACCTTCGGCGGCGCCGGCGCCTTCTTCGGCGCGGCTTTCGCGTTGTCGACGGCGGTGTTGATGTCCTCAATCAGCTTCGACACGCGCGCAGCATTGCTGCCGAGGTCAGCCTCGAAATAGCGCGAGGCCGAGCGGATATCGACCCGCGAATCCTCGCCGTCGGGCATGATGCGGATCGCGACATCCTCGCGGAAGCCCATGATCGGCGTGCGCGCCACCGCCTCGATACGGCCGATGCGGCGCGGTGGCGTCGGCGGACGCTCATCGATCACGAGCCATTTGCGCCGGTTCACCAGTTGCAGCGTCACCGCGTAAGCGCGGTCCACCGGCACCTCGAGCTCGACGGTCTCGATATCGGGATAGGCGCGGCGCTGCTGATCGGCTGAATAGAGCCCGGCATAGACGGCCGAATTGGTGTCGTCGCTGGTGCGCAGGCGCGACAGCGCCTCGAACCGCGGCGGATCGATCGGGTCGGTGGTGATGTCGTGGATCGGCGGCAGCCGGCGATATTGCACGGCGAGATAGGCGGGATAGGCGAGCACCAGCGCGTTGATCAGGAAGGCCAGAAGGATGCGGCCCATGCCGCGCGAACCATTCTGCCAGATCGCGGCGAAGGCGGCGAAGCCAAGCAGGATCGAAAGTCCGGCACAGGCCAGCGCACCGAAGAAGGTCGCCAGCGCCGGCTTCATCTCCAGGAAGCCGAAGCGGACGATGAGGATCGAGACGATCACCGCGACTGCGGAGAAGATCGCGAGGTTGCGTGCCCAGGTGGCGAGGCTGGACACCGGCTCCGACTGATAGGGAACAGAAAACCTGCGGGCCATCGGTGAGAACTGCCGTGTTGTGGCTTGGCCCACTGCCAGGGGCCGGTTGAAAACTCTCAGCTTGAGACCACGGCGGCCCGGCAATTTCAAGGTTTGCGGCGATATGGGACAAGGTACGGGAAAATTTGGCAACCTCACCGATTAACCATTCAATCAAAGTGATCTCTAGTTGTCGATTGACTCGGCGGAACTTTGGGCTAAAGGCTCCACTCTAGGTTGTCGGAACCGCTGAAGCAAAGGGACCGTCCTGGCGAAGGACATCGGCCAACGGCAATCAAAAAAAGATAACGGCGGGCGTCAGCCGGAAGCGTTGCAAGAGGACCTAAGCTCACGGTCGTCGCCGCAGGCAGACCGGAGGTGCGCGGTTGCATCCTCATGGGCCGTAAGGATCGCGAACAGCGTAGCCGGCGTACATCAGCGGGGCTGGTGGGCAGCCGCCTCAGGGCGAGCGTTCAGTATGAATGGCGGCAGGGACGAAGGCTACGTTGATCCGAACGATCCGACCCATTACGCCCCGCGCGAGCCGTGGGAGCGGGCGATAAGCGGGCAGCCGGCGGCGCCGCTCAGACGGTCCGCGGAGCCTGCATCGTTGACTGTCGACGATCCGCCCTTGCAATCGCTGCGCAAGCCTCGACGTCGCGACCATTCGGAAATGTTCACCAAGGCCGTCGCCCAAGCCATGCAGGAAGCGATGGAGCCCATGGAGGCGCCATCCGTTCTCCGCAATTCGGGAAGGCGCGCGCTGCTCCGCGTGGGAGCGAGGTTCGCGATCGCGGCAGCGGTTGCGGCAGCCATCGCGATGATCGTCGTCATGGCGATTCCGGCGTCGCAAAGTCCTGGGGTTCAGTCGAACGCCATCGCATCGATCTCGTCTTCCTGGCAGTCGCTTAAGACCTCGCTGTTTCCGGCGCCGCAACGCAAGCGGGCTGCGACCCTCGCCGTCGAGGACAGCAGCGGGCTTGCCGACGACGCGCTGCCGCTCGGGCTGCGCGTGGGTGCTCCCCCTCCTGGTGCCGTCATCGCCATCAACGGATTGCCAGCCGGCGCGCGGCTGACGGCTGGCAAGCGCGTCGCCGCCAACGAGTGGCGCGTGTCCGCGTCGGAGATTTCCGCCGTGTCGGTCATTCCGCCGGACGGCTTCGTCGGCCAGATGGTGGTGACGGTAGAATTGCGTGACGGCGACGGTGCCGCGCTCGTGGGTAGTTCGATCCGGCTTTCCTGGAAAGCCGCTGCCAGCGTTGCGGCGCGGCCACCGGCGGCTGCCGTGGCTGCGGTGCCGGCTCGGCCTGCGGCCGCTTCCCCGCCGCCGCAGATGGACGCCGTGCGCAATCTGGATCCGAAGGAAATTTCCGTTGTCGTCAAGCGCGGACAGGATTTGCTCGCCAGCGGCGACATCGCGGCGGCGAGGCTACTGCTGCTGCGCGCCGCCGAAGCACGAGACGCGCGCGCCGCGCTGCTCCTTGCCCGGACTTACGACCCGATCGTGCTCAAGCAATTGGGCGCCAGTGGCCCGCTCGCGGACCTCGCGCAGGCCCGCAACTGGTATCAAAAAGCGAAAGAATGGGGCGAACCCGAAGCTCAGCGCCAACTTGATGCGCTCGCGCCCATCCGTTGATCCCTGCACTGCCCATCGCTCGCGCCCGTGAATCTCTGGCGATATTAGGGGAAGGCCTATCAACTTGCGCCGGCCGTAGGGGGGCAAAGCCAACGGGTCGCGCGAACGCGCGCCCGATGACAGGCTCCGCGTGCCCACCATTCACGGTCGGTGCAAGAGAGGGTGGGCACGCTGCGCTTTGCCCACCCTACGGGCTGTCGCCAAGCCGGGCATGACGGAGAGCCTGTTCGTTACGCGGCTGCGGTCGGGAGGCTGTAGGCCTTGAACTGATCGCGCAGCGCGGTCTTCAGGATCTTGCCGGTCGCGGTGTGCGGAATGCCGTCGACGAAGACGACATCGTCGGGCATCCACCATTTCGCGATCTTGCCGTCCATGAACTTCAGGATCTCCTCGCGCGTCGCCTGCTGGCCCTGCTTGAGCTGTACGATCAGCAGCGGACGCTCGTCCCACTTCGGATGGAACACGCCGATCACGGCGGCCTCGGCCACGGCCGGATGGCCGACCGCGAGGTTCTCCAGGTCGATCGACGAGATCCATTCGCCGCCCGACTTGATCACGTCCTTGGAGCGATCGGTGATCCGCATGTAGCCGTGCGCATCGATCGTCGAGACGTCGCCGGTGTCGAAATAGCCTTCCTCGTCGAGAATGCTGCTGTCGACGCGGAAATAGGCCTTGGCGATCGACGGGCCCGAGACCTTGAGCCGGCCGAAGGTCTTGCCATCCCACGGCAGCTCCTTGCCGGCATCGTCGGCGATCTTCATCTGGACGCCGAACGGCGGGTAGCCCTGCGTCTGCAGGACGTCGAGCCGTTCTTCGCCGGTGCGCTCTCCGAAGGGCGGTTTCAGCGCCGCGACCGTGCCGATCGGGCTCATCTCGGTCATGCCCCAGGCGTGGCGCGGCTCCACGCCCATGTTGAGGAAAGCCTCGATCATCGAGCGCGGCATCGCCGAGCCGCCGCATATCACCATCTCCAGGTGCGGCAGCTTCAGGTTGTTGGCGGCCATGTGCTGCAGCAGCATCAGCCACACTGTCGGCACGCCGGCGGTGTGCGTCACCTTCTCGGTGTCGAGCAATTCGTAGACCGAGGCGCCGTCGAGCTTCGGCCCGGGCATCACCAGCTTGGTGCCCATCGAGGGCGCGGAAAAAGCGATGCCCCAGCTATTGGCATGGAACAGTGGCACCACCGGCAGCATTGTATCGGTCGCGGATGTGCCCAGCGCATCCTTGTTGTTGGCCATGAGCGCATGCAGCACGTTGGAACGGTGCGAATACAATACGCCTTTGGGGTCGCCCGTGGTGCCCGACGTGTAGCACATCGCCGCTGCGGTGTTCTCGTCGAACGTCTTCCACTGGAACTTGCCGTCGGACGCCGCGATCCAGTCCTCATAGGCGACCGCGTTCTTCAGCGTGGTCTCTGGCATGTGCGCCTTGTCGGTCAGCACGATAAAGCGCTCGACGCTCGGAAGCTTGTCGGCGATCTTCTCCAGCACCGGCACGAAGGTGAGGTCGGTCATCACCACGCGGTCCTGGGCGTGGTTGATGATCCAGGCGATCTGATCGGGAAACAGGCGCGGGTTGACGGTATGGCAGATCGCGCCGATACCCATGATGCCATACCAGACTTCGAGATGGCGCCAAGTATTCCAGGCGATGGTGGCGACACGATCGCCGAGCTTGATGCCGTCGCGCTCCAGGCTCTGCGAGACCTTCAGCGCGCGCGCATGGATTTCCGCATAGGTGGTGCGATGGATCGGGCCTTCGACCGACCGCGTCACGACCTCCTGTGTGCCGTGATACTTCGCTGCGTGTTCGATAATCCGGTGACACAGCAAAGGCCAGTCCTGCATCAAACCAAGCATACGCACGTCCCTCCTCAGTGTTTTTCTCTCGCATGACCGGCCAGCCAGACAGTATAGCCAGCCGTCCAATCATGAAATTGACATGAACTGTAGCGCGGAGAAAGCAAGCCGAAAATCCAATTATGGTGCGTTTGGCCGCACCGGAATGGCACTGGTTACCGCCGTAGCCATATTGCTCGGAATGCTGGCCGAATCCGCCCTGGCGGCCCGCAGGTCGGTCCCGTTTCCCTTTGCCGACCTGTTCGCGCCGCCCCGGCCAAGGTCGCATCGCGCCGTCCATCGGGCAGTGATGGTGCCATTGCCAAAGCCGCGTCCGGCCGACGCGCCTGCCGCAAAGCCGCCTGAGCCGCCTGCAGCCGCCGAAAAGGCCCGTCCGGCCGATCATGGCAAAGCCGCCGATGAGCCTCCCGCAGAGAAGGCTGGCGAGCAAGCTCCTACGCCGCAGCCCTCAGCCTGCCGGCAGGCGCTGACGGAAGAGATTGCCATTGCGCCAAGCATCCCCGCCATTCATGGCAACGGCGGCTGCGGCGGCGACGATCTGGTGCGGCTGGAGGCGATCGTGCTGCCCGACAAGCGAAAGGTTGCGGTGAAGCCGGCGGCGATCCTCCGCTGCACCATGGCTACCGCGATCGCCGACTGGGTGCGCTCCGACATCGCGCCGCTGTCTGGCCCGCTTGGCGGCACGATCAGCGAACTCGACAATTTCGATTCCTTCGAGTGCCGCGGCCGCAATCGCGTCCCGGGCGCGCAGCTTTCCGAGCATGGCCGCGCCAATGCGATCGACGTCCGCGCCTTCAAGCTCGCGAACGGCCGCTCGATCTCGCTTACCGACCGTAGCGTGCCGCGCGATCTGCGCGAGACCGTGCTGCACTCGGCCTGCACCCGCTTCACGACCGTGCTCGGGCCCGGCTCCGACGGCTACCACGAGGACCACATCCATCTCGACCGGATGGAGCGGCGAAACAATTACCGGATCTGCCAGTGGGATGTCTGGGACCCGCTGCCGGCCGTCGCCCCGCTGTTGCCGGCCGAGCGCCCCGAGGAAGCGCCGCCGCGCGAGGTCGCCGCCAAGGAGGACCCAAAGAGCGGTGCCAAGACTGACACCAAGTCGGAGAGTACGAAGTCAAAAAATGCGAAGCCGGATGCCGGCGATTCCGACGCTACGGAGTCAAAGCCTGCGGCGACCAACCCGCAGCCAACAAAAAAGCGCCGGCAAAGCCGGCGCCATTGATCGCGTCTTCCGCAAGCGAACTATTGCACCATGGCGTTGCTGCCGCCGCCCTGCAGCGCCATCTTCGAGTTGAACGGCGAGTCGCCGTGCTTCGGCTCCAGCACGACCACGACGGTGCCGACGCCGACGCGGTCATAAAGGTCGATCACGTCCTCGTTGGTCATGCGGATGCAGCCCGAGGAGATCGAGGCCCCGATATATTCCGGCTGGTTGGTGCCGTGGATGCGGAACAGCGTGTCCTTGCCGCCGGAGTACAGATAGAGCGCGCGCGAGCCCATCGGGTTGTCAGGTCCCGGTGCGACATAGGTCGGAACGCCAAGCCTGGAGATTTCGCCGGGGGTCGGGTGCCAGGCCGGCCACTCGGTCTTGCTGCCGACCTTGGCAATGCCGGACCATGCCATGGCTTCTTCGCCGACGGTGATGCCGTAGCGGATCGCCTTGCCGTCCTTTTGCACCAGGTAAAGATAGTGGTTGTCGGAATCGACCACGATGGAACCCGGCGCCTCCTTGCGGTGGTAATCCACAATGGCGCGGCGGAACGGTTCGGCAACCGGAACTTTCGCGTAGGTGGTCTTCGCCAGCAGGTCCTTGTCGCGCTGCTTGAAATTGGCGGTGTTGGTGGCCTCGTAAGTTGTGGCCTGCATGCAACCCGACAACATCAGGCCGGCGGCCACAATCCCCAGCGTAACTTTCAGCGACGACATGGTACACTTCCGTTGCAAATCTGCGCTCGCAGCGCGAAAATGCGCCCCAATCGCCACGATTCCATCATCTCTTTGATCGTATTATTGCCGAAACCTGCCGCTATTCCCAGCGTTTAGAGACCTATCCCGCGTCGCGGGACCCCTTCTGTGGCTTTTTTGCCGCAAATCCTGCGATCCGGCGGCCGATTTCTGTGCAGATCAGCAACGGTTGCCGAGTCCGGGCCGCGCCGCCGCCATTTCGCCGCCACAAATATGGACAGGCGGTTAATGCGCCGGTCATGAAGCCCTTGCCAGAATCGCGTTTAGTCCTGTTGGGTGCGCCGGTGCCCTGTTCCGGAGTTGCTGATGCTGTCAGTGTTCGTTCCTGCCGATTTCACGCTGAAAAAGGTCGTTTCCGACGAGGTTGCGGCCTTGCCGGAGAATGCGGTCTGGATCGACATGGTCAGGCCGACGCCGGAGGAGGACCGCGCCGTGGAGCGGCTGGCCGGGATCGCGGTGCCGACCCGGGAGGACATGCAGGAAATCGAGATTTCCAGCCGGCTCTATATCGAGAACGGCGCGCGCTACATGACCGCGACGCTGATGTGCCATTCCGACACCGACATGCCCCACACCACGGCGGTCACCTTTATCCTGGCTGGCCACCGACTGGTGACCGTGCGCTACGACCAGCCGAAACCGTTCGCGCTGGTCGAGGCCAAGCTTGGGCGGTCCTGCGCGCCCACCATCAACGGCGAGATGGTGCTGATGGAGTTGCTCGATGCAGTGATCGACCGCTGCGCCGACATTCTGGAGCGGTGCGGCGCCGATATCGACCAGGTCTCCCACGACATCTTCGAACCGGAGGCCGAGCGGCACGGCCATGCCAAGCAATATTCGCGGATCCTGATCGAGATCGGGCGCAAGGGCGACCTGACCTCGAAAGTGCGTGAAAGCCTGGTCTCCATCGGTCGCGTCGTCACCTTCATGTCGGCGGTGATCGAAGGCGTCAAATGGTCCAAGGACATGCGCGAGCAGCTCAAGACCATGCAGCGCGACGTCGCCTCCCTGACCGACCACGCCTCCTATCTCTCCAACAAGATCACCTTCACGCTGGACGCCATGCTCGGTGTCGTCAATCTCGAGCAGAACAACATCATCAAGCTGTTCTCGGTGATGGCCGTGGTGCTGATGCCGCCGACGCTGATTGCCTCGATCTACGGCATGAACTTCAAGGCGATGCCGGAACTCGACTGGCCGCACGGCTACCCGATCGCGCTCGTGATGATGCTGATTGCAGCGATCGTGCCGTACTACCTTTTTAAATTGAAGAAGTGGCTCTAGTTCCATCGCTGCGTACGAATCGCGAGTTCCATTGCAGTCGCGATCGCGGCAATAAGGCTGCCGCAATTCCTCCGCGAATCCTCCGCTAAAATTTGAGTGTTGCACTGAACGTTTGAGCGAAACTTTGCTGCGATAACCCCCGCCTCAAGCCGGAGGGACAGCAATGGTTGAGAAGATCATAACGCCACGGCGTAACATCATCGACTTCGCGCGCTATCAGCAGGACCGCATGGTTGGAAGGATGCAGGCGCTATCGCCGCGCACCTGCCGTCACTGCGGCGCAGCCCTGCTCGATGGCGAAAACGAAGACGAGTGCTCGAGCGCCTACAACACCAGCGCGCAGCGAGTGGTTGAGAAGCCGCGGAAGTTCTACGCGGATTGACGGCCAGGACGGCCGCTTAACGAGTGCAAGCAAAGCAATCCAGAGGTCGACGGCGGAAACGGTCTGGATTGCTTCGTGCTCCTCGTTTGTTACGCACGATCCGATAAATTGGAAATCGCAGCCGTGGTCGCTCGCCCGCGAACAGGCGACGGTATACGTGGAGAGAACCCCTCACCCGAATGAGCCTGTGGTGATGGCGGAGCTGCCCTCTCCCACAAGGGGCGAGGGCACATCAACTGGCGTCGGCAAGGCGTTCTTCCCTTCTCCCCTTGTGGGAGAAGGTGGCGCGAAGCGCCGGATGAGGGGTTGTCTCCACGGGCGACAGTGTCTCTGGAGAGAGCCGTCAACTCAGCAATCTGTCCTACACGTGCTGGCCACCATTGATGTGGATCTCGGCGCCGTTCACGTAGGAACTGGTTTCCGTGCACAGGACGTAGATGATCTTGGCAACTTCGTCTGGAGTGCCCAGGCGATGCATCGGGATCTGCTGCTCGACGATCTTCTCGGTGCCCGGCGACAGGATCGAGGTGTCGATCTCGCCCGGCGCGATCGAGTTGACGCGGACGCCGACGCGGCCGAAATCGGACGCCATCTCGCGCGTCAGCGCCGCGAGCGCCGCTTTCGAGGTGGCATAGGCCGCGCCCGCGAACGGATGAACGCGGGAGCCCGCGATCGAAGTGACGTTCACCACCGCACCCTTGGCGGTCTTCAATTCGTTGATCAGCCCGCGCGCCAGCATGATTGGCGCGAAGAAGTTGACGCGGAAGACATGCAGCCAGGTGTCGATATCGGTGTCCATGGTACCGAGCCGCGTGCCGCCCGGCCCCTTGGGCGAGATCGCCGCATTGTTGACGAGCGCGTGCAGTTCGTCGTTCTCCAGCCGCCTGCGGATTTCCGAGATTGCGCGCACGGTGTCGTCATGGTCGCCGAAATCGACCTCGATGTGATCCTCGGGTCCGGCGCCCCAGGGGCAAACTTCCGGAAAGGCGTGCCGCGAGCAGGTGATGACGCGCCAGCCGGCCGAGGAAAACCGGATCGCGGTAGCATGGCCGATGCCGCGGCTGGCGCCGGTCAGGAGCAGCGTGCGTCGCGGCGCGTTGGAATGGTTCGGCATTGGACGGTTCTCTCGTTCTTCGTCATGCCGGCCTCGTGCCGGGCATCCACGTGTTCGGACTGGCTCGAAACTGAGACGTGGACGGCCGGGACAAGCCCGGCCATGACGGTCTGAGTCTTACGGATAAAGCCTTACTTTGGTCCAAGCTTGGCCTGGGCCCTCGCGCCGGAACTCGATGCGGTCGTGCAGGCGGTAGGGACGGTCGTGCCAGAACTCGATGCTGACAGGGCTGATGCGCCAGCCGCTCCACCCCTGAGGGCGCGGCACCTCGCCGATCACATATTTCGCGGCGACCTTCGCGATCGCCTGCTCGAAGGCGAAACGGCTCTCCAACGGCTGCGACTGCTTGCTGGCCCAGGCGCCAAGCTGCGCCTGCTTCGGGCGCGTCGCGAAATAGTCGTCGGCCTCGGCGTCGCTCACCGGCGACACGTTGCCGCGGATGCGCACCTGCCGGCGCAAGGATTTCCAGTGGAATAGTAAAGCGGCCTTAGGATTTGCGGCGAGTTCGCGGCCTTTGGCGCTGGCGACGTGGCTGTAGAACACGAAGCCATCAGCGTCATAGCCTTTCATCAGCACCATCCGCACGTCCGGGAGCCCGCCCGCGTCGACGGTTGCGAGCGCCATCGCGTTGGGATCGTTCGGCTCGGACTTGGTTGCTTCGGCAAACCATTCGGCGAACAGCGCAAATGGTTCTTCCGCAGCGGTAAAATCACCCGATGTTAACGGTGTAGGGTGTTTGATGGAGGTCGTGTCTGTCATGTCAGGAGTCCAGCGTTGCGTCCGTCGGCCTCAGAGCGCGCGTTACTCGCCCTATATAGGACGTCCTTATATAGGGCATGGGGACGCGTTGGCCTATCGGCGATCCGACCGGCGGGGACGGTGGTGACATTGGTTCTAATCGGCCTAGGGGCCGGCGGCTGCGCCCTGTCGCGCGGCGACAGTTTTGCCCGGCTGGACGACAGGGACTTGACGGGGTCGCTCGGCGCGCCCCACGTAAGGTCATCGGCGCCGACCGACAGCGACCTTGCCTTTGCCCGCAACGCCGCCTCAGACGTGCTGACCAAGGGCGACAAGGATTCCAGCCAGGCCTGGGAAAATCCCGAGACGGGCGCGCGCGGCTCGGTGACGCCGTTGTCGCAGGCTTACGCCGCCGAGGACGGTCGGACTTGCCGGGATTTCCTGGCAAGCTATGTCAACGGCCGGACCGAGAGCTGGCTGCAGGGTGCCGGCTGCAAGGCCGGACGCGGGAGGTGGGAGATCCATAGTCTGAAACCTTGGAAATCCTGAACGCCAAAGCAGTTGCAAAAATGCCACGGCGTCCCCAAATGACACCAAAGTGGGGCGACAAGCCCGAAAATTTCAGGTCTGATTTCCCGTGAAGGAGACGTGACGGATGCGCGACCCCTATGAGGTCTTGGGGGTGCCGCGGGGCGCCAGCGCTGCCGCGATCAAAAGCGCCTATCGCAAGCTCGCCAAGAAGCATCATCCCGACAGCAACAAGAACGATCCAAAGGCTGCCGAGCGTTTCGCCGAGATCAACTCGGCCAACGAGATCGTTGGCGACGAGGAGAAGCGCAAGCAGTTTGACCGCGGCGAGATCGACGCCGAGGGCAAGCCGCGTTTCCAGGGCTTCCCCGGCGGAGGCTTTGGCGGCGGCGATGCGCGCGGCCGTGCCGGTCCGGGCGGGTTCGAAACCTATACGTTCCGCAGCGGCTCTGGCGGCGGCATGGAAGGCGGCGGTGCAGGCGGCTTCGAGGACATCCTCAACAGCATGTTCGGCGCCGGTGCGCGTTCGCGCAGGGGCGGCGGCACCCAGTTTGAATTCGATACTGGCGGCGTCGGGCTCGACCTCGACCAGAGCGTCGCCATGACGGTGTCGCTGGAGGAGGCGGTGAACGGCGCCGAGAAGCGCGTCCGCCTGCCGACCGGCAAGGAACTCAATGTCAAGATTCCCGCCGGCGTCAGCTCCGGCCAGCAGATCCGGCTGAAGGGGCAGGGCGAGACGGCGCCCGGCCATCGTCCGGGCGATCTCCTGATCACAGTGACGATCGCGCCGCATTCCTTCTTCAAGGTCGACGGCAACGATCTCAGGGTCGAGCTACCGATCACGCTGTACGAGGCGGTGCTGGGCGGCAAGGTCCGCGTGCCGACGCTTGGCGGCGCGGTCGAATTGTCGATCCCCAAGAACACCTCGAGCGGGCGGACGTTTCGGCTGAAGGGCAAGGGACTGCCGAAGTCGGGCGGCGCGGGCGACCTCTACGTCACCACTCGCATCATCCTGCCTGATGGGAACGATGCTGAGCTGGAAGCATTGATGCAGAAGTGGCGCGACCAACATCCTTACAATCCCCGCAGCGATCTTGGCTGAGGGTGCGGCCTCGAGAGGGGGACCAGCGCAATACCAAACCCCAATCGAGGCCGCGAGCGCTGATCGGCGGATCGAGCGCTGCGCGATAACGCGGGAACATCCGGTGCGATTCTGAGACGCGCCGATGTCCTTATTCCAGATTTTCGATGACGGAATTGGGACATCGGGCAAGTGTGGCCCTTGCGTCACGAACGTCCGCGAATGCGGGCGTTTTCGCAAAACCCGGTATTGCCCGGTCTTTCGAATCGCTGTGCGCGAACTACATAACCTCGTGCGACGGCGCCTTGCGCTGTCGCAGCCCTCCTTGGGCGTTTCCTCCCTAGACTTGGGCCGCTTGCTGTCGCAGGTGGCCCTTTTTTCTCAGCGGTGGCCGGGGATGATCGTGCCGACTCAGCCGCCGGTCTTTTCCATCTGGTCGTAGACGGCTTGCGCGATCTGGGTCAGGCGGTTGCGATCGCTGCCGCCTGAGACGACGTAGCCGACGCCGCGGTCGGCCCAGAACAGCGCGCCCTCATTGCCGTGCGTGGCGTAACGCATTTGCGTGGTCTCCGCCTGCGCCTTGGAGGCGTAGACCGTGAAGCGCTCGCCGGAGGCGCTTTCATACATCAGGAAAGAAGCCGGCCGCCCGGTCGGGCCAGGCAGCAGCCGGCCGCCAACCAGCTTCAATCCCGCCGCCGACAGCTCCGGCGCGCGCACGTCCCAGCCGCAGCGCTTGGTCAGCCAGGCCTGCAGATGGGCGCGCTCATCGCCGGGCACCTCGACCGGATGGCGGACCTCGACCACATAGAGCCGGTGCGCGTCCATCGCATCGAGCGTGAAGCTCTGCAGCGGCGAGGGCTTGGCCGCCGCGCCATGCGCGATCCAGCCGACGCCGCCGCCGGCGATGAATGCCACCAGCGCCGCCGCAATGGCGCCATAGACCAGCTTGCGCGGCTGGCGCACCAATTGCTCGATCTCGAGCCGCTTCGGCACCGCCTCGTCTGCGACCGAATCGTAGCGCGCGTGCAGCACGTCGGCCATGGCGAGCCACGACCGCACCCGTTCGGCGTCATCGGGGTGCGCTGCCAGCCACGCCTCGACGTCGCCGCGGCGCTCCGCCGGCAATTCGTTGTCGACATAGGCATGCAGCTCGTCCTCGGTGACGGGAATCCTGGGGTTGGTCATCGCAGTCGTCTCTGTCTAATTCTCAACAATCCAAATCGCCTCAACCTGATGTCATGGCTATGCACAACGCCTGCCATCATTTCACCCGCCTCAGCGTCGTCGCCCGTTCGCCTTCGAGGAAGGCTTTAACGTGGGCGCGAGCGCGCGCAAGCCGGGACATCACGGTGCCGATCGGCACGCCCTGGATGTCGGCGACTTCGCGGTAACTCAATCCTTCCAGCATCACCAGAAGCAGCGCCGCGCGCTGCTCTTCCACCAGCGTCGCCAGCGCGCGCGCAATGTCGCGGCCTTCGGCCTCGGTGCCGCTGGCGTCCGGATTGTTGTCCAGCAGCGGCATGAATTGCGGCCGCCGCGCCAACGAGCGGCGGCGGTTCTTGTTGAGGTTGGTCAGGATCGTATAGAGCCAGCTCCGCACGTCGCCGCCGAGGAACAGCCGCTCGGAACGCAGCGCCCGCACCAAGGTGTCCTGCACCAAATCGTCGGCGATATCGGCATCGCGCGCCAGCGCCCGCGCGTAACGGCGCAGCGCCGGGATCATGGCTTCAACACTCTGCCGGAACGCGGTCATGACACCGGATCTTCATCCTGCTTCAGCTCGGACGCCTTGCCTAACATAACACCCGAATGACACGACTATTCCGTCGATCGCGACGGGGCCAAATCAGCGTTAACAGGAGGCGGATTTGGACTGTACCGCGGTGGAGCGCTGGTGTACCTCCGAATACCAAATGCAACGCGAGAATGGACAGCGGATGGCACAGAAATCGGGTCTGATGCAGGGCAAGCGCGGCGTGATCCTTGGCGTCGCCAACAACCGCTCGATCGCCTGGGGGATCGCCAAAGCCTGCCACGATGCCGGCGCCGAAATCGCGCTCACCTGGCAGGGCGATGCCCTGAAGAAGCGGGTCGAGCCCTTGGCGAAGGAATTGAACGCGCTCCTGCTCGGCCATTGCGACGTCACCGACGCTGCGACCATCGACGCGGTGTTCGACGTTATCAGGGAGAAGTGGGGCAAGATCGATTTTGTCGTGCATGCGATCGCCTTCTCCGACAAGGACCAGCTCGACGGCCGCTACATCGAGACCACAGCGGAGAATTTTTCCAAGTCGATGCTGATCAGCTGCTACTCGCTGACCGCGATCGCGCAGCGGGCCGAGAAGCTGATGACCGACGGCGGCTCGATCATCACGCTGACCTATTATGGCGCCGAGAAGTGGATGCCGCATTACAACGTGATGGGGGTCGCGAAAGCGGCGCTGGAAGCGAGCGTGCGCTATCTGGCCGCCGATCTTGGCGAGAAGAACATCCGCGTCAACGCGATCTCGGCAGGTCCGATCAAGACGCTCGCGGCCTCCGGCATCGGCGATTTCCGCTACATTCTGAAGTGGAACGAGTACAACGCTCCAATGCGGCGCACGGTCACGATCGAGGAGGTCGGCGACAGCGCGCTTTATCTGTTGTCCGATCTTTCCCGCGGTGTGACCGGCGAGGTGCATCACGTCGATTCCGGCTATCACATTGTCGGCATGAAGCGGCCCGATGCGCCTGACATTTCGCTCGCCAAGGAATAGCTGCTGCGTCGATAGCAATGCCAACAATCTACTACATCCGCCATGGCGAGACGGCATGGAACGCGGAAGGCCGGCTTCAAGGCACCCTGGATATTCCGCTGAACGATCGTGGGCGCGCGCAAGCGTCCCATGCCGGCCATGTGCTAGCCGACCTTCTCACGCGCGACGGATATGACAGGGCAACGCTGCCCTACGTCTCGAGCCCGCTCGGACGGGCGCGCCAGACTATGGAGCTGGCGCGTCGCGCGCTGGAATTGCCGCCTGGCGACTATTCGCTCGACGACCGGTTGCGCGAGATCGGCTACGGCGTCTGGGAAGGCTCGACGCTGGCGGAGATGCAACTCGCCGATCCCGAGCTCTACGCCAAGCGCCAGACCGCGAAATGGACGATGGCGCCGGAGGGCGGCGAGACCTACGCCGCGGTGCAGCTGCGGGTGCGCGACTGGTACGACTCGCTCCCGGGCGACACCGTCACCGTGGCCCATGGCGGCACCTGCCGCGCCCTGATGGTGTCGCTCGGCATCGAAACCCCTGATAGCGCCGCGGACCTCTACATCGAGCAGGGCGCCGTCTATGTGTTTCGCGATGGCGGGCTGGTGAAGTATAGTTAAGAACCGCGCTCCGCCGTCATGGCCGGGCTTGTCCCGGCCATCCACGTCTTGGCGGCGCGGAACGAAGCGCGTGGATGCCCGGGACAAGCCCGGGGCATGACGACCGAAGTTTGACGCTGTCGACTGCGCGCGTTACGACATGCTGACAGTCAACGTTGCATTACAACGCACAAGGCGGCGATCACCGGATGTCTCACAACACCTTCGGCCATTTGTTCCGCGTCACGACCTTCGGCGAGAGCCATGGGGTGGCGATCGGCTGCGTGGTCGATGGCTGTCCGCCGCTGATCCCGCTGACGGTCGAGGAGATCCAGCACGATCTCGACCGACGCCGGCCGGGCCAGTCCCGCTTCACCACCCAGCGCCAGGAACCGGATGCGGTGAAGATCCTGTCCGGCGTGATGGCGCATCCGGAGACCGGCGTGCAGGTGACGACGGGCACGCCGATCGGCCTCCTGATCGAGAACACCGACCAGCGCTCGAAGGACTATTCCGAGATCAAGGACAAGTTCCGCCCCGGCCATGCCGACTTCACCTATGAGGCCAAATACGGCCTGCGCGATTACCGCGGTGGCGGCCGCTCCTCGGCGCGTGAGACCGCGACCCGGGTTGCCGCCGGCGCGATTGCGCGAAAAATCCTGCCGGACATCAAGATCCGCGGCGCGCTGGTGCAGATGGGCCCGCACAAGATCGATCGCGATAAGTGGGATTGGGACGAGATTGGCCGCAATCCGTTCTTCTGCCCGGACCAGGACAAGGCGGCGTTCTTCGAAGATTATCTCGATGGCATCAGGAAGAAGGGCTCCTCGATCGGCGCGGTGATCGAGGTCGTGGCCGAGGGCGTGCCGCCCGGGCTCGGCGCGCCGATCTACGCCAAGCTCGATAGCGAGTTGGCGGCTGCGATGATGACCATCAATGCGGTGAAGGGCGTCGAGATCGGCGCCGGGTTCGGCGCGGCCGAATTGTCGGGCGAGGAGAACGCCGACGAGATGCGCACCGGCAATAACGGCGTGCGTTTCCTGTCCAACAATGCCGGCGGCATCCTCGGCGGCATCTCCACCGGCCAGCCGGTGGTGGTGCGCTTCGCCGTGAAGCCGACCTCCTCGATCCTGTCGCCGCGGCTGACCGTGGACCGCAGCGGCGCCGAGACCGATATCATGACCAAGGGGCGCCACGACCCCTGCGTCGGCATCCGCGCCGTGCCGGTGGGCGAGGCGATGATGGCCTGCGTGCTCGCCGATCATTTCCTGCGGCACCGGGGACAGGTTGGATAGAATCTGACAGCACAGAGGCCGTGATGCAGATCGACATCAGGGGGATCGCGGACTGGCTGATCGACGGCGCAAGGTCGACCCCTGTTGTCACCGACATGGTCTCCGAACTGTGCGGGCGCCTGGTTGCGGCCGGCATCCCGCTATGGCGGGTCGGATTCTTCATCCGGACGCTGCACCCAGAAATCTATGGGCGCAATTTCATCTGGAAGCCCGGCGAGCCTGTCGTCGTCGGCTCGGTTGACTACGACATCAAGCAAACGCCGGAGTTCATCGCAAGCCCGCTTGCGATCGTTTTTGGCGAGGTCAGGGAGGTGCGGTGCCGCACCGACGATCCCGAAAGCCGGCGATTTCCGTTCCTCGACGACATGCGCGCGGAAGGCGTGACCGACTATGTGGCCATACCGCTACGCTTCATCGATGGCTTCACGCATGCCTCCAGTTGGACCACCAAGCAGGCGGGCGGTTTCACCGACGAGCAGCTCGCCGCACTGCGATCGGTGCTGCCGGCGCTGACGCGTCTGATCGAGGTGATCGGTCTTCGCCGCGTCGCCGCGACCTTGCTCGACACTTATGTCGGCAACCGCGCGGGCACGCGCATCCTCGATGGTCAGATCCGGCGCGGGCACGGCGAGACCATGCACGCGGCGATCTGGCTCTCGGACTTGCGCGGCTTCACCGCATTATCGGATCGGCTCCCGGCCGAGACTGTCGTCGACATGCTCAATCGCTATTTCGACTGCCAGGTCGCCTCGATCCGCGCCCATGATGGCGAGGTGCTGAAATACATGGGCGATGGACTGCTCGCGGTTTTTCCGATCGATGAGTATGTCGGGGATGCGCAACAGGTTTGTTCGCACGTGTTGGAAGCCGCGCAGGATATGCGGGCCAGCGTCGAGGCGTTGCGGTATCCGGTCGGCGACATCGTCGAGCGTTTCCGTTTCGGCGTTGCGCTGCACGTCGGAACAATTCTCTATGGCAATATCGGCGGCGGCAACCGGCTCGACTTCACCTGCATTGGCCGAGCGGTGAATCTTGCCGCGCGACTGGAGAAGATCGCCGGCCGACTTGGCCGCACGGTCGTGGCCTCCGAAGGCTTTGCCGGCATCTGCCGCGGCGGCTGGGATGATCTCGGCGAATTTCCGATCGCAGGTTTTTCAAAGGCCCAGCGCGTCTATGGCCTGATGGGCGAAACGTCTGCGAGCTGAATTCCGCGGCGACCCCTAGTCGTGGACATAGGACTGCTTCAGGCCGTAGGTCAGGATCAACAGTGTCACCCACAACCGCAGCATTGCGAAGCTGAAGATGAATACGAAATAGACGAGATTCTTGACGAACTGACTGGACGTGGAGGTCTGCCAGAAAACCACAATCGCACTGCGGACCAAGCCCTGGCCAAAGCTCAGACCTAGATTGACCACCCCAAGAGCTATCACGGCGGCCCCCAGCCAGAACCACCGCCTTGCAAGCTCGCCAGCGGCTTCGAAGAATGCCACCCGACCGCCGTTTTGCTCGGCACCGACAACCATCAGAAGTGTCACGGCGCCGACTGCGGCGCTCCAGAATTTTCCTATGACGGTGAACTGATCGAAGGCCATGCCGTCGATTCCCGCCAGCATATGGGGCGCCAGGGATCCGTAGCCGGCCGCCGCAAGCGCGGCTGCTGCCGCGATCATCAACAGCGCTATCCGACACGCGATCGCGAGCGACAATTTGAATTGCTCCGCGATCCCAAGCTCGCCGAGGCTGCTTTGGCCACCGGTCATCTCGATGCAGCGTTGAGCTGCTACGAGAACGGCGTGAATGACGGCAAGGTTGGCGATGATGATTGCAGGCAGAGCAACTCCGCCGCCGCCGAAGGCAATGACCCGCATCGCCGCGGCCAGTATCAGCCATGGCAGCGCGAGAATAACAAATCGATACGGCCCGAACGAGATGTCCGGAAGGGAGGCCTGCCGTTGCTTGCGGAATGCGACCGTCATGAACGCGATCATGCCAGCAAAAACTGAACCGTCGGTCGCACCGGCAGCTAAAATTGGCAGGAAATCCGGTTACCAGAACCTTTCGGGTCTCGTCGCGGCCTATTCCTCTGGCTCGGTCGTAAACAGCAGCGGATAGCCCTTGGCGCGGCCGGCGTCGGTGGCGCGGGTCGCCTTTGTCTCGGCGACGTCCTTGGTGAAGACCGCAACCACGCAGACGCCGCGCTGGTGTGCGGTGAGCATCACCTTATAGGCTTGGTCCTCGGTCATGCGGAATTCCGCCTTCAGCACGGTGACGACGAATTCGCGCGGCGTGTAATCGTCGTTGATCAGGATGACCTTGTGCAGGCGCGGCCGTTCTACCTTGGTCTTGACCTTGGTTTTGGGGGTGGTGACGGTGTCGCTCATGGTGCGGCACTTCCTGCTGCTCTGCGAACCCGAAATAATATCGCCTTCCTGGCGATCCCGGAACCGGGGGTTTTTGCACGGGCTCCTTGCAGGAGCGGGATAATCGCGGGCAAGCGACAAAACCTCGCCAAAATCGGGGCGAGTACAAGGCGAGACTAGCAGAGCTGGACGGAAGGCTAACCTGAATGTGAAGGACAAATGATGTTCGCCCTTTGCGCCGCGCAGTTTGCGTGTCACCATTGTTGACGTTCGACGGGAGGGCAGCTCATGCGCTGGTATGTCTCGATCGGGGTTGTGCTTGTCGCCGGCTGGCTCGTCGGCGGCGACGGGGCCGGCATCGCCGCGCCGGGGCCGGGCAACCAGGGCACCCGCCAGGTGGTGGAGAAGGACGCGAACCCCACCGTCGATGTCGAACTGATACTTGCCGTCGACGTCTCCTATTCCATGGACATGGACGAACTCGCGATCCAGCGCGAGGGCTACGCGCAGGCAATCGTATCGAAGGAGTTCCTGCAGGCACTCAAGGCCGGCCCGAACGGCAAGATCTCGGTGACCTATTTCGAATGGGCCGCTTCCTCTGATCAGAAGATCATCATTCCCTGGCGGCTGATCGACGGCCCGGAAACGGCCGACGCTGTTGCCGCCGAGATCATGAAGACGCCGATCCGCCGGGCGTCGCGGACCTCGATCTCGGGTGCGATCAATTTTGCGGTGCCGCTGTTCGACGAAGATCCCTATCGCGGCCTCAGGCGCGTGATCGACATTTCCGGCGACGGTCCCAACAATAACGGCGCACCGGTCTCGACCGCGCGCGACGCGGCGCTGGAGAAGGGCATCGTCATCAACGGCCTGCCGATCATGGTGAAGGAGCCGTCTTATTCCACCATGGATATCGACAATCTCGATCAGTATTACGAGGACTGCGTGATCGGCGGTCCAGGCTCCTTCGTGGTGACGATCAAGGAGCGCGAGAAGTTCAAAGAAGCGATCCGCACCAAGCTGCTGATGGAGGTCGCCGGCCACACGCCCGAGCGCAAGATCGTGCCGGTGGCCGAAAAGGAGCCGCGCGTGAGCTGCATGATCGGGGAAAAGATCTGGCAGGACAGGTGGGGAAGGTAGCGTCCTTTCCTTCTCCCCTTGTGGGAGAAGGTGGCGCGCATGCAATGCGCGCCGAGGGGTTCTCTCCACGAGCGACCGTCCTCGTGGAGTGAACCCCTCACCCAAGCGATTTCGTCGCCAGCAGTGGAGCAGCCCTCTCCCACAAGGGGCGAGGGCACATCAACCGGCACCTCCAAACCGGCAGGCGTCCGCTACGACACCTCGCGCATCACCTGTTCCGGTGCCCGGCGCAGCGAGTTCGGCAGAGCGGGCCCTGTGCCGAAGCGCATGATGATGTCCGGGCGCCGACCGCCAAGATCCAGGAGCGAGGCGAATTGCGAGCGGATCGCGGGCACCTCGACCGGTTGGTTGACGAACGCATATTTCAGTCCGAGCGCGGTCGCCTGCAGTCCGAAACGCTGGCAGGCGCGGCCGACTGCGATCCAGTGGGCCTTGTCGCCGGCATCAGATGCAAGGACGACGACACCCGCCGAGCTTGCGATCTGCTCGCGATACTTCTTGTTCTCTGCCTCTTCGGTGAGGAAGAAGCTGAGAAGCGGCCGGGCAATCCACGCGGGCAGCGCGGGATTTCCAGAGCAGCGCGAGAACAGTCCGTCCATCTTCGCCATGGCGTCGGCTTCGCTGAATCGCAGCCAGCGTCGCAGTTCGTCGATGAACGCCTTGTCGCGCATCTGTGCCGAGTTAGCCTGAACAACGTAGTCGGTGACGTCCAGGATCCCATCCCGGTCGCTTATCATGATGGCCGAGACGCCAGGCTCCCGACATGCGCTCTCCAGCAAGCGCAGCGTCTCGGGTGAAACGGGCTTGCCGTCATAGATCGTGCGGGTGCTCTGGCGAACCGTGATCGCCTCGGCGAGCGGCGAGCTCAAGGAGCGGGCTGCTTCCAGATCAATCACGATCCGGTCGCCCTCGACAACCGCATTCGCCTTCAGCCCGAGCATCGACGCTGCCAGCACGAGGTTTTCCGCGGCACATCCCAGACTGACGAAGAGATGGTGGTCGTCCGGATCGACCGCGGGACATCTGCGCGTGTAGTCCGGCGTGATGACGATCCTGTCGGCGCTCGCGGTGAAGGTCCAGGGCTGAGTGTTGTGGCTGTTGGCCGCGAGGCTGGCAAAGCGCACCAGTTCTCGGTTTCGCGGCGTGGACCGCAACGGCGCTCTGGCGATGCCGGCCGCCTCCTCATACGTCATTGCTGCTGCTCCTGCCTGCGACGACAAGCCTATGATCGCCGCCGCGCCAAGCCCAAGCGCGGTTCCGAACATCTGTCGTCTATCGATGAGCATCGACCGCTTCCAACCAAGTTTTGCACGGAAGCAGTTAGCGCAAGCGGGAGCCGGAGCCGTTGACCAAGGTCAAAGCCTGTCGTCTTACTACGCGCTCGAAGACGCCGCGGCATCCTTCCCTTCTCCCCTTGTGGGAGAAGGTGGCGCGGACGAAGTCCGCGACGGATGAGGGGTTCTCTCCACGGACTCCTGTGCTCGTGGAGAGAACCCCTCACCCTAGTGAGTTCGCTGCTGGCGACTGAGCAGCCCTCTCCCACAAGGGGCGAGGGCACATCAACTGGCACCGCCAAGCGTGATGCTATTTGGCTACGGCGGTCAGCGCTTGCGCGTAAATCGCGCCACCAGCTCGACGTGCGGTGTGTGGCGGAACTGGTCGACAGGTGTGACGCCTTCGATCCTGTAGCCACCGTCGATCAGGATCTTGGCATCGCGGGCGAAGGTCGCTGCGTTGCAGGACACGGCCACGACGGTGGGCACCTTGCTTGCGGCAAGCTGGGTTGCCTGCGCCTGCGCGCCCTGACGTGACGGATCGAACACGACTGCGTCGTAGTCGCGCAATTCCTGCGGCACCAGCGGGCGGCGGAACAGGTCGCGTGGCTCGGCTTTGACCGGCTTCAAGCCCGCCGTCGAGGTCGCGGCCTTCTGCAGGCTCGTGACAGCGCCGGCGTCGCTATCGAAGGCGGCGACCCGCGATTTCGTCGCGAGGCGCAGGGCGAACGGGCCGACGCCGCAGAAGAGATCGGCGATGTGCTTGGCGCGCTGGCAGTGATCGCTGACGAGCCGCGCCAGCGTCTCTTCGCCGGCGATGGTCGCTTGCAGGAACGAGCCCGGCGGCAGAATCACCTGGGCCGTTCCGATCATCACCGCGGGAGGGGCGCGCATCAGCACCAACTCGCCATGCCGCGTCAGCCGCGCCAGGCGATGCTGTTCGGCGATGCGTGACAGGGCGGCGATCATGGTCGAGGGCAGGGCGCCCGAGCCGCGGACGTCGACGTCGAGGCCATTGAGGGTTGCAGTCACCTGGATGTCGAGCGGCTTGCCCATCGCTATCAACGGCTCGGCGATCGCCCAGGCGGCGTCGAGCGCGCCGCTGAGACCCGGATCGAGGATCGGACAACGAGCGACGGGGATGATGTCGTGGGAACTTGCTGCGGCGAAGCCGACCTTGAGCACCTCGTGCGTGCCCATCCGCGCGTGAAGCGTGATGCGGCGGCGCCCGAGGCCGTGGGCGTCGATCAACGGGGCGACCTCGGCCGCAACCTTGGCCTGCGCCAGCGCCTCGACGACGAGCTCGCGCTTCCAGGCCTGGTAGCTTTCATGATCCCAATGCTGGATCGCGCAGCCGCCGCAGACGCCGAAATGCGGGCAGAACGGCGCGATGCGTTCGGGACTGGCACGCTCGACCTGGAGCAATCGACGCCGGTCGGGATGGCCGGGAACGCTAGCCGCCTCGATCGTCTCGCCGGCGAGCGCATAAGGCACATAGATCGCCTGGCCGTTCTCCATCGCGACGCCGTCGCCGCGATGGCCGACATGATCGATCATCAGCCGTTCAGCCACGGCGCGCGCCGAGGAAGAATTCGATGTTGCCGTCGCCGCCGGTGATCGGGGACGGAAAGACCTGGATATCGGTGCAGCCCTGGGCAGCGGCAAAGGCCGCGATGTCGTCGCAGATTTCCTGATGCACCATCGCGTTGCGGATGATGCCATGCTTCAAATGCTTTCGCTGCGCCTCGAATTGCGGCTTGATCAGCGCGAGCAGGTGCATCGGCGCTGCCGCGAGCGACAACGCGACCGGCAACACCAACTTCAGCGAGATGAAGCTGACGTCGATGACGACGACGTCCGGCCGCGCCGGCAGGCGCTTGCCCTCGAACGAGCGGATATCGGTCTCTTCCATCGACACGACCCTGGGGTGGCCCTGCAGCGAAGGATGCAATTGGCCGTGCCCGACGTCGATGGCAAACACCAGGCTGGCGCCATTGGCGAGCAGCACCTCGGTGAAGCCGCCGGTCGAGGCGCCGACGTCGAGGCAGACGTGACCTTCGATGTCTACAGGATATTGTTCCAGCGCCCCGGCCAGCTTCACGCCGCCGCGCGAAACATAGGGGTGCGCGGGCTCCGCCGACAGCGTCGCATCGGACGCAAGCGTATCGGAGGGTTTCGCTACCTGTTTGCCGTCCGCGATCACGAGCCCGGCTTCGATCGCGGCGCGCGCCCGCGCCCGGCTCTCGAACAGGCCGCGCTCAACCAGCAGCACATCCGCGCGCTTGCGCGGGGCATGCTCGCTTTCGCTTTTCTTCATCGGCTTCGACCCGTCTTTCGCCCGTGGTCTGCGGCAAGGCGGACGCAGGCCTCGAAGCAGGTGAGGTCGTGCCAGATATCCGCAGGTGCAGCCTTCGGCGTCACGAGCGGGCAGCCGTGCAGGTCGAGGGCGTGCATCATCATCAGATTGTCGGGCAAGCCAAACTCTTCCACAGTGAGGCCGTGTCCATCGGCAAGGCGGCCGTCGGGCAACGTCGTCACTTCATATAGGCGCGCCACGCGAGTTGCATATGACGCGGGGTCGTTGGAATAGCCGAAGCACAATTTGCCGCGCCCCGCCATGTAGCCGAGCTCATAGACGGTGCCTGCGTCGGCACTGGGGCCACGAAACGGCGTCAAATTGGCGATGACGGCATCGGCTGCCTCCATCATCGCCTCGTTGCCCTTGAAGATGATGAGGGAAGCGTCTAGCGCCGACAGATCGACCGCGTTGTCGAGCGGATAGAGGCCACTTAAGCCGTGACGCGCGCAAAGCTCGGCCTTGCGCCGTCCGATCTCGATTGCATCCCGCAGGAACACGTCGGGACCTGCCAGATAGATCTTCATCGCGGAATCCGCAGGCAAGCCTGAGGTCAGGCGAGCTTGACGGTCTCGGTCTTGAAATCCTTGCCGAGGGTCTCGAACACCTTGGCGACGATGCTCTTGGCGTCGAGGCCTGCCTGCGCATACATCGCCGCCGGCGTGTCGTGATCGAGGAACACGTCGGGCAGCACCATCGAACGCATGCGCAGACCGCCGTCGAGCATGCCGTGCTCGGCGAGGAGCTGCATCACATGCGAGCCGAAACCGCCGATCGAGCCTTCCTCGATGGCGATCAGGATTTCGTGGTCGCGCGCGAGCTTCAGGATCATCTCTTCGTCGAGCGGCTTCATGAAGCGCGCATCTGCGATCGTGGCGGAGAGGCCATGCGCCGCCAGCTCGTCGGCGGCCTTCTCGCATTCGGCGAGGCGGGTGCCGAAGGAGAGCAGGGCGACCTTCTTGCCTTGGCGGATGATGCGGCCCTTGCCGATCTCAAGGGGGATGCCGACTTCGGGCATTTCGACGCCGCGGCCTTCGCCGCGCGGATAGCGCACCGCGCTCGGGCGGTCGTTGATCGCCACCTGCGTTGCGACCATGTGCACGAGCTCCGCTTCGTCAGAGGCCGCCATGATGACGAAGTTCGGCAGGCAGCCGAGATAGGCGTTGTCGAACGAGCCGGCATGGGTGGCGCCGTCGGCGCCGACCAGGCCGGCGCGGTCGATCGCGAAGCGGACCGGCAGGCTCTGGATCGCGACGTCATGGACCACCTGGTCATAGCCGCGCTGCAGGAAGGTCGAGTAGATCGCGCAGAACGGCTTGTAGCCCTCGGCGGCAAGGCCGGCCGCGAAGGTCACGGCATGCTGCTCGGCGATGCCGACGTCAAACGTTCGGTTCGGGAACGCCTTGTTGAAGATGTCGATGCCGGTGCCGGACGGCATCGCGGCGGTGATGCCAACGATCTTGTCGTCCTTCTGGGCTTCCTTGACGAGGCTCTGACCGAACACGTTCTGGTAGGCCGGCGCATTCGGCTTGGCCTTGGTCTGGGTGCCGGTGGCGACGTCGAACTTGACCACGGCGTGATACTTGTCGGCGGAGGCTTCTGCCGGGCCGTAGCCCTTACCCTTCTGCGTCACGACGTGGACCAGGATCGGGCCGGTATCCATGTCGCGGACGTTCTTCAGGACCGGCAGCAGGTGGTCGAGGTTATGGCCGTCGATCGGACCGACATAATAGAAGCCGAGTTCCTCGAACAGCGTGCCACCGTCCATCATGAAGCCGCGGGAATATTCTTCGACGCGGTTGGCGCGGTTGGCCAGCACCTTCGGCAGATGCTTGTTGATCTGCTTTGCCGCCTCGCGCAGCGAGCGGTAGGTCTTGCCCGAATAGAGCCGCGACAGATAGGCGCTCATCGCACCGACCGGCGGGGCGATCGACATGTCGTTGTCATTCAGGATCACGATCAGGCGCGAATTCATGGCGCCGGCATTGTTCATGGCCTCATAGGCCATGCCTGCCGACATCGCGCCGTCGCCGATCACGGCGATCACGTTGTTGGTGCCGCCGGAGAGATCGCGCGCCACCGCCATGCCGAGCCCGGCGGAGATCGAGGTCGAGGAATGGGCGGCGCCGAACGGATCGTAGTCGCTCTCGCTGCGCTTGGTGAATCCGGACAGGCCGCCGCCGGTGCGGAGCGTGCGGATGCGGTCGCGCCGGCCGGTCAGGATCTTGTGCGGATAGGCCTGGTGGCCCACGTCCCAGATCAGCCGGTCGCGCGGGGTGTCGAAGACATAGTGGATCGCGGTGGTCAGCTCGACCACGCCGAGCCCGGCGCCGAAGTGGCCGCCCGTCACGGAAACCGCGTCGATGGTTTCCTGCCGAAGCTCATCGGCGACCTGCCGTACCTGCTCCACCTTGAGCCGGCGCAGGTCGTCGGGCGTGCGGATTGTGTCGAGAAGCGGCGTCTTACTGTATGTGGTCACAGCGATATTCCAGTTCTTGAGGTCAGGGCCAGCGGCCCGACCGGAGATGGGGGCGCATCGATTGCGCCGTGAGAGTCCAGACGCCAGTTGCCGCCTTGGCAGGCCGGCGCCTGATTTGAAAGCCTAGATGCACTCCGGATCGAACCACGTGATATGCATCACGCTGGTAACTGCACCCGTCCCGGTCATTTTTTCAGCCCTTTAAGAGGTATCCGCTGCCGCCAAATCTGCGGCAAGCTGCCCCCAAACAGCCATAGAACGGCAAGCTTTACACCAAAGCCGACGACAAAGCCAAGCCGCCCAGCGGCTGGGTTCCCGGGGGAGCCCAAGCGGGGGAATTGAAAAGTCTAGGGTTTTTAACCGTGCCGGCGGGCGGAAGGTTCCAGCGCAAGCAAATTCCCGCCAGGCGTTGCCTCCGCGCCGCACATCTCGATCTGGCGCCAGGCCTGCTCGCGGGCAGCCGGATTGCCGGTCGCAACCTCCAGGGCAGCCTCCGGAAACGCCATCCGCTCCTTCAGCGGCACCGGACCGCACACGATCATGAAAAAATCGTAAGGATGCGGGCGTTGATTGGCCATCACGAACTGAAAATGCACCCGGAAGAACTGCCAGCGGAAGGTATTATAGTGCTCCGGCTTCACGATGTCGCGGAAGCGGACCGGCACAATGGTCGGATTGCGCCTGGTATCGCCGAGTTCGATGCCGTGGCTCGAGATCGGATCGAACTGGTAGAAGTTCATCACGTCCTTGCGGGCCTGGCAGTCGATCCATTCGATCGAGGGTTCCAGCGCCAATTGCCGCAAATGGTCACGAAAATCCTGCGATACCTTGTGAAAGCCGACAATCGGAAGATTGCCGCCAATGGTGAACAGCACCACGCGAGGGCCGTGGCGGCCCAATGACGGGTCGAGCCTCAGCGCCCGCGCCAGGATCTCGGTCCCTAAGAACGATCCCGAGCTGTGGCCGACCAGCACGATCTCGTCGGCATCGCTGCTGCGCGCGATGTTGACGAGGTGCCGTGCAAAACGGTCGATGCGCTCGTCCCACTCCGGACGCCGTCGATGCGAGAACTCCCAGGTCCAGATCGTGTCCGACAGGAGATAGAGCACGTAAGTGTTGTTCTCGGTGTATTTCAGCATGGTGCCGAGCACGGCCACGAAGATCGCGGTTGCCGCGGCAACACTGAAGAGATCGGGGACGCCGATCGCACTAAGCCCCTTTTCGAACACGAACGCGACTGCCGCAGCGCACAACGCTTCCAGCAGCAGCACGACGTGCGGATAGGTGATGAACGCCGTGAAACGCCAGTTCGCCCGCGTGAACCGGGCGATCGTGCCGGTGAAGACCAGCCCCCAGTAGATCCAGAGGGCATGAAACACGGTGCGCCAGATCGGCGCGGCGAGGTCGCGCTGGATGAAATCCTCGAACCGCAGGAAATCGTAGGACGTGCGGGTCTGCCAGTCGGCCGCCTTGGTCTCGATGGTCCAGGACGCGATCTCGTCGTCGTCGGCAACCTTCGGCCGGCTCATGGTGGCCGATAACCGGTAGAGACGGCTGAATTTCCGCAGTTCGGTCCTGAACATGCGGTAGTATTGCGCAAGGCCGCGCGGATCGTATCCCTGGATATAAATGATATGGCGGTGCCGAACGCGCACTTACTGTCCCCAGATGAGATCGGGACTATAGCAGCCAGCGCGATGCGCCAAGAGCTATTTCGGCCGACTCTGGGGAAGACCGGCAGATTCGCCTGAACCTGCTGCACGATTGCGACGCCACGTCGCGGTTAGATCATGATCCGATCAGACGGCACCGATCCATTTCTCGGATCATGCTCTATTGCAAGTCGAGCGGCTCGGTTCCCGTGGCTTGGCCGCTGGCGTCGGTCGTGATCTTGTCGACGCGCGCTTCGGCCTGCCGCAGCAGTTCCTCGCAGCGGCGCTTCAGCGCCTCGCCGCGTTCATAAATCGCGACCGATTCCTCAAGTGGCACCTTGCCGTCCTCAAGCCGTTTGACGATCGATTCAAGTTCCTCCATCGCGCGTTCGAAGGAGAGCTTCTTGACGTCGACCTTGTTGTTTTCGACTTGAGTGGTGTTTTCTGCCATTTACTCGCGTTCCCATTCGCGTTTTTCGGCTGCGCCGTTCCCAGTGCAGAATCAAAGCAATTCTCTGCGGAAGTAATGTGGCGCCGATTTACACGCCCATCAATGCGGTGACATGCGCGGCCACCGACTCTTTCAATCCCTGCAGATCATAGCCGCCTTCGAGCACGGAAACCACCCGTCCGCCGGCGTGCCGATCGGCGAGATCCAGAAGCTTGTGCGTCACCCAGCCGAAGTCGTCGGCCCTCAGGTTGAGCGAGGCGAGCGGATCGCGGTAGTGCGCATCGAAGCCGGCGGAGATGATGACGAGCTCGGGGCCGAATTTTTCCAATTGCGGCAGGATCAAATTGTCGAACGCCGAGCGGAATTGCGCACCGCCATCTTCGGGCGCGAGCGGTGCGTTGACGATGGTGTCGTGCTCGCCCCGCTCGCCGCGGCCGCCGGTGCCCGGAAACAGCGGCATCTGGTGCGTCGAGCAATACATCACGGTCGGATCGGCCCAGAAGATATCCTGGGTGCCGTTGCCATGATGAACATCGAAATCAACCACGGCGACGCGGCCGATGCCGAACTTGCGCTGGGCGTGGCGCGCGGCAATCGCGGCATTGTCGAAGAAGCAGAAGCCCATGGGACGGCTGGCTTCGGCATGGTGGCCGGGCGGCCGAACCGCGACGAAAGCATTCGGATGCTCGCCCGACATCACCGCATCGGTAGCCGCAACGGCGCCGCCGACGCCGCGCATCACCGCTTCCCAGGTGCCCGGCGACATCGAGGTGTCGCCATCGATGTAAACCAGGCCGGAGGTCGGAGCGATGTGGCGGAGCTCGCCGACATAAAGCTCGCCATGGCAGAGCATGACGGAATCGAGGCCGCCTTCCGGCGCTTCACCGCGTGCGAGCGGTGCGAACCGCTCTTCACCGAGCACCTCGGCGACCGCACGCAACCGGTCGGGGCGTTCGGGGTGGCCTGATGGTGTCAGGTGGTCGAGGCAGGCGGAATGCGTCAGAAGAAGGGTCATGCAGGTTTCCAGCGCATTCGCTGCGCGTTCTTGCGAGTAAGCCTCTATTTAGGCGCTTGGCGCCCACCGCGAAAGCCCTCTGTGGCTTTCGTAGCCCGGGTGGAGCGCAGCGCAACCCGGGAAACCCGTGCGATTTGCCGTGTGCTGATCGAAGATCCCGGGTTGCGCTTCGCTCCACCCGGGCTACGGGCCTGTGGGTCAGTTGATCCGCTGGATCCGGTTGCCGGGCGCGGGCCCAACCGGGCTGTTCGCCTGGAAATAGGCCTGGAGCGCATCGACATCATAGGGGCCGGTCAGCGGCGCCTGACCTTCTTTCAGGACCGTGAAGCCATCGCCGCCGAGCGACAGGAAATTGTTGACCGTCACCCGATAGGTCGCGGCGGGGTCGATCGGGACGCCGTTCAGCGTCATCTTCTCGGCGATGATGCGCTCGCCGTCACTCTTGTTCGCATCCCAGGCGTAAGCGAACCCCTTCGACACCTGCAGGATCCGCGGACGCTTCGGGTCAAGCCATTGTTGCTCGAGCGTGTCCTTGATCTGCTTGCCGGTGAGCGTCAGCGTGATGAGCTGGTTGCGGAACGGCTGGCTCGAGAACAGGTCGGCATAGGTGACGGCGCCGTCCTCTCTCCGCGCAATATCGGTGCGGACGCCGCCCGGATTGGTGAAGGCGATCACGGCGCCGCCTTTTTCCGGCGCCGACGTCGCGGCGAGCTGGGCGTCAGCAATGATGTCACCGAGCGCGCTTTCGCCTGCCTGGTTCGGCACGCGCGACAGCGTTTCCGTTACCGAGCCTGCCGGACGGTTGGCGATCGGTGCGGCCAGCCGGTCATAGGCCTCGATCAGCGCGCTCTGGCTCGCGTCCTTGGCCAGCGTCTGGCTGCGGACGATGGTGTTCTCGGCCTTGGCGCTGATCACGTCGCGGGTCTTGGGATCGAGCTTGAGGTCGATCGCGGTGACGAGCGTGCCGTATTTGTCGCCGGAAGTGACGAGCCGGCCGTCGATGTCGCAGACATAGGCCTGGTGGGTGTGGCCGGAGATCACGACGTCGACCGCGCGATCAAACCTCTTCACGATGTCGACGATCGGGCCGGAGATGGAGGGGCATTCGTTGTAGTCACCGGTCGGCAGGCCGCCTTCATGGATCAGGACCACGATCGCCTCGACGCCGCGCGCCTTCAGTTCCGGAACGAGCGCATTCACCGTCTCGGCTTCATCGCGGAATTCGAGGCCGGCGGCGCTCGCCGGCGAGATGATGTTCGGCGTGCCCCTCAGCGTCAGCCCGATGAACGCGACCGGGATGCCCTCGAATTGCCTGATCTCGTAGGGCGGAAACACGGTCTTGCCGGAGGCCTTCTCGAAGGTGCTCGCGGCGAGATAGTGGAATTTGGCGCCGGGGAAGGGATGAGGACCGCGGCACTTCTCGGTCGGACGGCAGCCGCCGTTCTGCATCCGCCGCAGTTCGTCCATGCCCTCGTCGAATTCGTGGTTGCCGACGGAGGCGACCTCGAGCCCCATCATCGACAGCGACTCGATGGTCGGCTCGTCATGGAACATCGCCGACAAAAACGGGCTCGCGCCGATCAGGTCGCCGGCGGCGACGAAGATCGTGTTCTTGTGTCCCTCGCGGAGCTGGCGCACCAACGTCGCCATGTGCTCGGCGCCGCCGGCGGGCACGACGATCTTCTTCGCTTTGTCGTCGGGATCGCTGATCCGGATGCCGCCCGGCGGCGGCCGCAAATAGCCGTGGAAATCGTTGATCGCGAGGATGCGCAGATCGACGGGCGAGGCGGTTTGGGCCTGGCAAGGGGCGAGGGCAAATCCAGCCATCAGCGCCAGCGCTGCAAGGATGTGATGGGTTCTCATGGGGTGAATATGGAGAGGCGCGGCAACGATTTTGCGACGTTCCGGTTCAATTCTGCTTGCGCGCAAAGAATGCCTTGAAGGCAGAGACTGCTTCCTTGGAGCGCATCCGCTCGCTGAACAGATGAGCCTCCTGGTCGATGCGGCGGGTCATATCTTCCGGCGGGAGTTTGATCAGCTTGCGGGCGATTGCGACCGCGTCGGCCGGCAGCGCGCAGATCTCGCGCGCCACTTTCCGCGCTTCCGTTTCGGTATGGCCCGGAGCCACCACCGCGTTGACGAAGCCGGCGATTCGGGCGTCGTGGGCGTCCATGGTGCGGCCCATCACCAGCATCTCGAAGGCGCGCTGGTGCCCCATCGTGCGCGGCATCAACAGGCTCGAGGCGCCCTCGGGCACCAGCCCCAGATGGATGAACGGCGTTGAGAAGGTCGCCGTGCTGCTGGCGAGCACGTAGTCGCAGTGGAACAGCATGGTGGTGCCGATGCCGATCGCGACTCCGTCGACGGCGGCGATAACCGGCTTCACGTTGTGCGCCAGCGAGTAGAGGAACTTGACCGCGGCGGCGGTGCGCACCGCGTCGGGATTGGCAGTGGCCTGCTTCAGGAAATCCTCGACATCATGGCCCCCGGTGAACACGCCGGAGCCGCCGGTGATGATGAGGCAACGGATATTCGGATTGTTCTGCGCGGTGTCGATCGCATCGCTCATCGCGCGATACATCTCCTCGGTGATCGCGTTCTTCTTCTCGGGCCGACGCATCGTGATCACGCGCGTTGCGGCTTCGTCTGATACGATGAGGTGCCCGGTCATCAAGCGGTCCCTTGCGGAGGCGGCGCCATTGCCGCCGGCGAACACCTCGCTATCCTACATGATCTCCGCCCGGCTCCCAATGTCCCTCACGGCTTTCCCACGCCCTTGTCATTCCGGGGTGCGTCAGGATCACGCAGGCGCGGAATGTATCGGGCGGCCGGAGCCGACGATCACGATCGCCACACGGTATCCTCGGTCCAACCAAGGCTCGCAAACTCGGCGGCCCTGAGGGGGGCTTCTCCGGCTGAAAAGAACTCGTCGAGCTGAGGTGGCTTGATCGCCGTTCCAGACAGCATCGCGTGCGCCTGGCCGCGATGGTGGATCTGGTGCTGGAAGAGATGCATGAGGAGGCGGTCACAGCGTTCGGTCTGTACGAACGTGTCGCGATTGACCCGCACGATCTCGTTGAGCAGCTCGGGCGTCAGGCCGTCACAGATCGCAATCAAGCGCTTGTCGACGATCGCTTGAGCGCGCTTCAGCTCCGCAACGGTTCGACATGGCACCTCGTTTTCCCAGGCCCGCGGTCCCAGCCATCCGCCTTCGAGCGCGTCAACGTAGAACAGATCGATGACGTAGACGTGGTTCAAGGTCCGCTGCAGGCTGGGAAAGAAACCCGTCCGCTCGGCCGCAAAATCCTCCTGGCTGAGATTTTTGCAGGCCGTGAGCAGCCGATAATTGGCCCACGCGTTGTTGTAGGCGAAAGCGCGATAGGTCTGAACAAATCCGGTGGGCACGTTTGTTCCCTCACTTGAGGCATCGCCTGGAAGGACTCGTATGCGAACGCGATTATACTGCGTTCTGCGTCCGCCCCACAGCAGGTCAATCGGAAGCGACATCCGTGCTCACGCCCGTCATTCCGGGATGGGTGCGCAGCACCCAGGCCCGGAATCCATCGGGCCACAGGCACAGGCGGAGAAATGGATTCCGGGTTCACGCTTCGCGCGCCCCGGAATGACAGAAAAAATGCGGATGCGCCGCTTACCCCAGCAACACCGCGTCTGCGCCGTTGGTGGCATCGGCGCTGTCGGTCACCGTCTTCTCGAGCGATGGTGCCTGGACGGTGACGTTCTCGGCGAAGAAGCGGGCCAGCGCGATATAGCGCTGCGGATCGCCGGCCTCGTCGCCGCTTTTCACGGCGAGCGCTTCGCCGGCCAGCATGCAGCCGCCGAGCGTCACGCCGAACAGGCGCAGGTAGGGCGTGGCGCCGGCAAGCGCATCGTTCGGCGCCGAGGCGAGGCGCTCGAGCAACCAGCGGCTGCTGCGTTCGAGGGCGCCGAGCGCATCGCGCAATTTGGCGCCGGTGGTGCCGAACGCGGGATCGTTGGAAGCTTCCACCTGCTTGACGATGGCGGAGAGCTCTTCCAGCAGCGCCCAGACCGAGGCGCCACCATTGGCCGCGAGCTTGCGGGTGACGAGGTCGATCGACTGGATGCCGTTGGTGCCCTCATAGATCGCGGTGATGCGTGCGTCGCGATAGTGCTGGGCCGCGCCGGTCTCCTCGATGAAGCCCATGCCGCCATGAACCTGCACGCCGAGATAGGCGACCTCGTTGCCGATGTCGGTGGAGAAGGCTTTCGCGATCGGCGTCAGCAGAGCGCCGCGCGCGGCCGCATCGCTGCGCACCTTCGGATCCTGCGCGCGCGTCGAAATGTCGAGTGCGACCGCAGTCGCATAGCAGATCGCGCGCGCGGCTGCCGTCATGGCGCGCATCTGCATCAGCATGCGCTTGACGTCGGGATGCGCGATGATCGGATCCGAGCCCTCGCCCTTCCTGCCGACGGCGCGGCCCTGGCGGCGTTCCTGGGCATAGGCGAGCGCCTGCTGGTAGGCGCGGTCGGCAAGGCCGACGCCTTCGAGGCCGACCGCGAGCCGGGCCTGATTCATCATCGTGAACATGCATCGCATGCCCTGGTTCTCTTCGCCGATCAGATAGCCGATGGCGCCGCCATGGTCGCCCATGGTCATGGTGCAGGTCGGGGAGGCGTGCATGCCGAGCTTGTGCTCGACGCCGGAGGGATAGATGTCGTTGCGTGCGCCGAGCGAGCCGTCGGGATTGACCAGGAATTTCGGGATCAGGAACAGCGAGATGCCCTTGGTGCCCGCGGGCGCATCTGGCAGGCGGGCCAGCACGAAATGAACGATATTGTCGGTCATGTCGTGATCGCCGTAGGTGATGAAGATCTTGGTGCCCTTGATGCGGTAGGTGCCGTCATCGGCGCGGTCGGCGCGGGTGCGCAGCGCGCCGACATCGGAGCCCGCCTGCGGCTCGGTGAGCTGCATCGTGCCGGTCCACTCGCCGGAGACGAGCTTGGCAAGGTAGATTGTCTTCAACTCTTCGCTGCCATGGGCGTCCAGCGCCTCGATCGCGGAGAGCGTGAGCAGCGGGCAGAGGCCGAACGCCGAATTCGACGCGCTCCAGATCTCGGTGCAGGCGGCATTGATCACGAGCGGCAAGCCTTGGCCGCCGAAGGCTTCCGGGCCCGACACCGCGTTCCAGCCCGCGGCCGCCCAGCGCTGATAGGCGTCGGGCCAGCCCGGCGCGGTCGTCACCTTGCCGTCCGCGAGCTTGACGCCGTTCTGGTCGCCAATGCGGTTGAGCGGCGCCAGCACGTCGCTTGCGAACTTGCCGGCTTCCTCCAGCACCGGCTGGGCGATGTCGCCGTCGAAATCGCCGTAATGGCCGGCGGCGAGGGCGGCCTTCAGTCCAGCACCATGGTTAAGGGCGAGCAGGATGTCGTCGATCGGCGCGCGGTAGGTCATGGCGTTACTCCCCGAGGGAACATTGGCGTCGTCTTCCCACGAAACCATGCTTCCCTCAACCGTCCGGATCACCGAATTGAGGGGGAGAAACAGTTGAAATGGTCCGACTCCCTCTGTAGACCGGCGTTGCCAGACCGAGGGGGCTGCGGCTATGTTCCGCGCCTTCCGGACCTGACATTGGGGCGTAGCCAAGCGGTAAGGCAGCGGATTTTGATTCCGCCATTCGGAGGTTCGATCCCTCCCGCCCCAGCCAATGCCAACGCGCTGATTTTGTTATGAAAACGGCCTCGCTCAAGACAGAATTTCCAGCGCATTTGGAAATTCCGTTTCCCTCGCATTTGGAAATTCTGTGCTGGCTTCGTTTTTGTGTCGAAGGCTGATGAAAGTCGTCGCCCGTTGAACGTCGCTAGACTTATCGAAATGCGAATTGAGCGGATGATGCTGTCTGCGCGTTGCAAGCTTCCGACCCCTGCCGTCGCGTGCGGGATCGACAGTTGCAGAACCCCGCAGCCTATTGCAGCGTTCAACGAAACGCGAAGTCTATCTTTGAGATCGGACGCTAGTCTTCGAAATTGGGGAGGTCTGCATTTCGTCTCGAGGTGATGCTGCTCCATCAGCGTTCTGCTGATCCAACTCCTTCTGCGCCAAGAGATGTGCATGCCGCTTACGGGTCGCAGCCAACGCTCGCATCATCGTTTCCTTGGCATAGCCGCGATAGGCCTGTGCGGTCTTGTGGCCCGAGAGCGCACGACCCTGGCCGTCCGTCAGCTCCGCTTCCTCGAGTTCGGTCATGCCGCCGTGTCGACAGGCATCAAGCGTGAACAGCTTTGACACGCCGTCGATCTTCTTGCGCATCTGCTGCACCACTTTTTCCATGCCGGGGTAGGACCACACTTTGGCATCGCCCTTGCGTTCACCCTTTTGGATCCGACGCATGATCATCGGGACGCCGAGCTTGGGCAGATGGCTCAAAACGTCTTCCGCTTCGGCGTAAAACTTGACGGTGTCTCCGTCGAGAGTCTCTTCGAGCGGATGCCAGACCAACGCCTTGTTCTTGTGGTGCTCAATGCGCACAGCGTGTGGCCAGTTTTTGCTGCGATAGTCGGGCCAAGTCAAAAACCCGGCCACCACGTTCTCCGGCCGTTGCAGCCATTCAAAACAGATCACCGCGACCGCCGCGGGTTCAGGCCGCCCTTCTTTGATGCAGCCCCATGCAAATTTATAGACCTCTTCTCGAGTGACCGCGTGCTTCTTGGTCTTGGTGCGGCTCTTGAGGGTGAAATCGTCCCAGGGGTTCGGGTGCTTCTTATCGAACAGCTCCGGGTGCAGCCGACGCATGATCCGCCATACTTTTCGGCAGAGCCCGACCACCTTTTCTCCCTGCCGCAGTCTGATGCCGTTCGGGCCGTTGATGATTTTGTCGTAGATCTTATCGGCGGCTCGTGGCGTAACTTCCATGATCTGCCGCTCGCCGATCCGCCGTCCGCTCTTACCGACGGTGTCGCAGATCATTTGCATGATCCGTTCGTAGTCGGGGCGCGACCGAGCTGAGACCTTCTCAGTATACGCCTTCTCCGTCTTGTATTGTCGGAACAGCCAATCGATCGTGCCATAGCGCGCGATCTTTCCCTGCTCGCCCGGCTGCCCTCTGCGCTGGTTGTTCCATTCATCGAACAAAGCATTGAGTGTGGCGGCGCGTCCGCCTTTTCCGTCGTCGCCGCATGCAGTTGCGTAGCTCGTCCCAAGTGGCTCATTCGCCATCTCGCAGCCGAGTTTCCTGTAATGTGTGGGGATGCGGAAGTAGAATGCGGTCGACCCGCGGGTAAGCCGCCGTACCTCCACGAAGCGTGGAAGTGGGCGCTCCAACGTCACAAATCCTCGGCGAGGTCGCCCGGCACGATGTCCGGCGCAATAGCTCGGTCCAAATCGTCTCTCAACCACAGCTGACGCCTCCCTTCTTTCACACGTGGTCGAGGATACTCCTTACCGACTCGTTTGAGAAAGGCTTCTACAGTTGTTTCGCCGCAATACCCGGCTGCGATTGCGGCTGGCATACGACGAGGCCAAGAGCCTGCAGGAATAATGGCAGAACGTGGCATTGCGATCGGTCTAAGCGCGAGCTGGTGGAGGCGGCTTCAGCCGTGTGGTGTGCCGGGGCATCATGCAGACCGCCCCAACGCTTGAAACCGCGACAGCAGCGAGATCGCGCGAGAACGTAGAAGATCGTACGAAAGGGATGCGTTGACCGCAGTCGCGGTCGCAGAGAGGCTGAGCGCTATTGGCCGAGGCATTCCGCCCTAGTTCCGGTTGTAAGCTAGTTCTCGATTTTGCGGACTCTTAATCAGCGGGTCCCAGGTCGAGCCCTGGTGCGCCCACCAAGTTCTTCAAGGACTTACCGTCGTAAACCGTTTGAGACCCCTCTCCATTTCGAAGTACGAAATGTCAGGACTGAAGTGGCGGAGGAAGAGGGATTCGAACTGGCGGTACACTCGGTCGACGCGTGGTGACTCAGCGGCCGTCCCGGTCAAAAAGAAGCCGCTTGTCGAACCGCCTTGTCCTGCCGATCACATTGTCGGGAGTGGACGTCCGGCAGGATCCAAAAAAATCGTTGGAAAAACCGTTTTAGTTCGGCCGTGAATCCAAGCGACATGACCGCAGCGCACCGTTCCAGACTGTTCGGCTCTCAAGTGACGGTCACCTCACGTTCGACCCGCCGAAGCGTTACAGTTCGAATAAATGACCGAGGCCCATTTGTGAAGGGACGGTGGATAGATCCTATCGAATGGAGCGGCCCGTGTGCTTGGCATGGATGGGACTGCAGTAGTTTCTCCACTGAGGCAGAAATGAGCACGAGTGGCTTCGGGTTGGTGCTCGCTCAACAGCTGATCACTTTGACCGGTGTTCGACCGACACTGGAAGTACCAAGGTCCCGCGGTCAGATGCAAAGCGATCGAGCTCTGGATAGACCTAGTGTTGGCTTCTTACCCGATGCCGACCTTAGCTCTCCCGTCCGAGGCTAAGTGTTGCGTAACTGATCGATCAGTGCGCGTGCTCTCTTTAGATCATTGGTCGCGAAACCTTCACTGAATTTGTTGTAGACCGATGATAGAAGCTGTTCCGCCGCGGCAGGCTTGTCCCGACCAC
>NZ_JCAMOQ010000057.1:0-53662 GCF_059512365.1 Bradyrhizobium sp. Ses1 | reverse complement strand
GATAGAAAGGGATCAGGAGCGGTCAGTTTCCAACTAACAAACCGGTTCAAGCGGTCCCGCTCCGCGGGTCCATTTCAGATCACCGCACTGCGATTGGTGATGAGGTCCTGAACGAAGCAAGCTGCGTGCCGAACTGAATTCGTATATTTTGCGGGACTTTCCTAAGAGTGTGTCGCGTCAACTTCCTGACAGTGGTCTCAAGGCTGACAATCGAAGCGTCCGATAGTCTCTCAATCGCGCGGTAAATGTGCGAGGCAGGCCCCAATGCGCGACATTCATATTTCGTGGAGTGGTCGCGCGGCAAAGCGTGGTATCGACCAACTGGTTTCGGAGTACGTGATAAGAAAGCTATCTTATGAGCAAACGAAGCAGGAATTCTTCTGTTCGGATGGCAGTCAGGCGAACTCGAGCTTTTCCTGCTCATCCAGATGGGCCCTTTGGGTCCAAGAAGGATGAAGGATCATGGTCTTTACCCGAAGGGTCTATACGGCGAGGGAGAGAATCCATTAGCCGCCGCTAAGCAGGAGGACGAGACCGGATTCAGCATCGATGGAGAATTCCTTGAGCTCGGCGAATTCAAGCAGCCAAGCGGAAAACAATCAGTGCTTGGGGAATGAGTGGCGATTGTGCCCCCGGATTGCTCAAAAGCAACACCTTCTCGATGGAGTGGTCGCCGAAATCGAAGGACACAGGACTTTCCTGAAGTTGATAGCGCTAGGTGGCTTCAAACGGCAGAGGCCCAGTTGAAGATCACAAAGGGTCAATTGCCGATTTTACGAGCCCTTGAGCGCAAGCTCGGTGCTACTGTCTGAGACGGCGCAGCCAGAAAAAGCCGGCGCATGGGTTGGCCGGAGTTCGAGACCCTGACGTCACGCTTCCGCCTGCCAACTCCACGCATCAGCACATGGGCGCAGGCGCGGATATGATGCGGGTTACTCTCGGGAAGAGCCGGGTGCGGGAAAGCCGCCCGCCCGGATCTGTGAGGGCAAAGCCAAATGGCCGAGCTACTCGACCACGACCCGAGTGCAGCGGTGCGGTTTGGTCTGTCTGGGTGAACTCGGGGCGCGCAGTCGTGCCTGCAAAATTCGGAGAGATATTGTTTTGGTGATCCCCGATGGAGTGTTGACGAGCACTCCGTTCGACCGGGCAACTATGGGCTGGCTGGAAAGCGGAAATTGCATCTGTTCGCCATGTCCTGCATCTATGCAGCAGATATAAACGAGGGAAATTGTTATCGGCGCCATTCGGTCCTAGTCAAAACCGCATCGGGCGACAATATCGCGCGAAGGCCGCGATTCCCCGCGAGACGATAGAGCGCATCAATCGTTTGCTAGAAAGTTTGGCGATGAAGAGGGGGATTATGCTCAATCGTCTTTTTGTAAAGCACAGCGGCCGCGATCAGTCTGGCGCCGTTTATCTCCAAAGCTTCCGCGTAGAGCCGTGAGGTGGTTCGACATGCACGCAGTCTATCCATCCGACGCTGCCGTCGAAATATCGTGATCGAAGATCAAGACCTCATCTTGGAGGGCCTATAGATCTTGAGTTGCCTTCGATCTCAGGCTAGCTACCGGATAAGGTATATCATTTCGCAACTTCACACTCCGAACAAGGATTCGTCCCGGCTATGAGGACGCTTACGACGTTAGGGGCTACTATCTCCGCAGCTTTGGCGCATGACATCAGCTTTTCAGGCGGACCAATACGTGATCCGGCTCCCCTGCCATTTCCCGCTGAAGCAGACATGTTGGGGACCGTATCGCTACGTCGTCAGCGTGAATTCGCCTGGGGACGGCATCACGCTCGTGAGGCATTGCATCATCTGGGTTTCGCTCCTATTCCGATTTTGTCGAGAGTAGACCGGGCTCCTCTTTGGCCTTCGCAAGTCGTCGGAAGCATTTCGCACTCTTCGTCTGATTGCGGAGCTGTTGCGGGAGTCTCCAGCAACGTGCTCGCCCTGGGCTTGATCAGAAGAATCGGGCCTTTACAATCATCGTAACGCGTGCGCGTCGCGGTGAAGTGGCTGCTGAGAATATCGGTCTCTTCCACGCGCTCGTTGGCGAAGAAGCGGTAGGCCGCCTTCGTATTCGCCCAGTCCTGGCACGCGAACGGTATGCTGCCGCCCATGCCGTCACCGATTTTCTTTAACAGCTCGCCAAATCGTCGACCAAGACGGGCGTCTTTGAACGCGGTTTCGTCGATCTCACGCTCAGTCCAGTGTTCGATCCCGCTCGCATCACCATGATCATGGCCTCCAATCTGGCATGCCGAACGAAAAGGTGTCACCCGCTTAAACACATGAAGCACCTCGCTGCTGCGATTCAGGTGCTCAGCAGCGAATCACAAGCGATTCATTCGGTTCTCGATCAGGCCTCGCAATTAATTCAAGCACTTGTGGGTAATTCAGCACCCTAGAAACCGGTGGTCTTGCGTTATTGAGCAAGTCCCCCATTAATCGGCGTTCAGCGTCGCATGACGGCGGGGCGGTACGATGTTCGGCTGGGCCGATCAAAAGAAGGTGGGTCGGCTTTCTGTCAAAGAGCTACGGGGAAGCTCGAGGCGACCGAGAATAGCATCGGCGATGCGCTCGTGCCATTGCTCGACCGGAGATGGCTTGTCACCGCGGTTGAGCCGCGGCCACGCGATCCTCCATCATCTCCAGCAGGTCGCGTTGCTGCTCGGCCGTCATCGAGGCAGGTCCACAGTCGTCATTTGTGGACGGCCTCTGATGGCAAGCCCAATTTGGCACTTTGAACGACTTATACGGGTCCGATCGCATGTCCGGCCTTTAGCGCGGATCATATCTCCGCGGGCCCCCGACGAAGTCAGACAACCAAGTGGTCACATCAAAAGATGCGAGCTTTAAAGCTCACACGACCGGGGTTTCCTGGTTTTTGGCGGCGACCGTTGTATTTCATCATGCTTTCTTGCACTCACCAAGCTTATAGTTCTTGATTCGGAAGTGGCTGGCAGAAACTCACGTTCAAGGTTTGGCGAACATTTTCGGTGCAGAAGCACTCTCCCGTTTTCATCATTGCCCAGATGATCCGAGCGAACTTGTTGGCAAGAGGGACGGTCACCAGCCGCGCCGGCCTTTTTGCCAAGAGCCCGACAATCCAGTCGCGCAAGCCGCAAGTCTCAAGGTGTTTCGTGCCGCATCAGAGGTTGAGTTTCAACTCAATGTCTCCAAAAACTGAAGGGCCGAGTTCGAGTTGGAGCCAACGTGGTTTCCCTGCACAAGGCCAGTTTCAGTTCGCCGTCTCATTGAGACGAAGCGCATTTTTGGCAATCCGTAGGCCTACCTCGCCGCCCAGAGACATCAGCGATTCCGGATGAAATTGCACGCCATCGACCGGCAAACTCTTGTGCTCGAGCGCCATAGGAATGCCGTCCTCGGTATTTGCCGTTACCCTAAGTACCTCGGGGACGCTATCACGCTCGACGTATAGCGAATGATAGCGGCCGATCACGATCTCGCTGGGCAAGCCCTGCAGAAGCCGGCCACCCCACACCTGAATGGGGGAGGGGCGGCCATGGGCGGGCTGGTGAAGCTGGCCGAGCCGGCCGCCGAAATATTCGCCGATCGCCTGCACGCCGAGGCAGACCCCGAACACCGGCAGCTTCTTCTCTAGCGCCGCATCGATGGTCTTCTTGATCGCGAAATCCTCCGGACGCCCGGGGCCGGGCGACAGTACCAGCAAATCCCACCTCTTCTGCTTGAGCATGTCGAGCGCATGCACATAGCGGGCCACGGTGACGCTGGCACCGACCTGGCGGAAATAGTCGGCGAGCATGTGCACGAAGCTGTCGTCGTGATCGATCAGCAGCACCTGCTTGCCGCTTCCGGTGACATCGGGCGCAAAGGTCGGCAGCGGCTTTGGCGGATCGCCGCGCAGCGCCTGGAACAGGGCGGCGGCCTTGACCTGGCATTCGCGGTCTTCGGCGGCGGGGTCTGAATCGAACAGGCAGGTCGCGCCGACACGCACTTCAGCCAAGCCATCCTTCATACGGATGGTGCGGATGGTGAGACCGGTGTTGATGCTGCCGTCGAAATTCACCGCTCCGATCGCGCCGGCATACCAGCGCCGTGGCGAGCGCTCGTGATCCTCGACGAACTGCATCGCCCAGAGCTTTGGCGCGCCGGTCACGGTGACCGCCCAGGCGTGGGTGAGGAAGGCATCGAGCGCGTCGAAGCCGGGGCGCAGCATGCCTTCGACATGATCGACGGTGTGGAACAGTTTTGAGTAAGTCTCGATCTGCCGCCGCGCCAGCACCTTGATGGTGCCGGGCACGCAGACGCGCGCCTTGTCGTTGCGGTCGACGTCGGTGCACATGTTGAGCTCGAACTCGTCCTTCTCCGAGTTCAGGAGCTGGCGGATCTGCTCGGCATCGCCGATCGCATCGGTGCCGCGCGCGATCGTGCCCGATATCGGGCAGGTCTCGACGCGGCGTCCATCCGAGCGCACGAACATCTCCGGCGAGGCCGACACCAGGAATTCGCCCTCGCCGAGATTCATCAGCGCGCCGTAGGGCGAGGGGTTGATGACGCACAGGCGCTGGAATACTTCGGCCGGCGAGCGGTCGCAGGGCTCGGCGAAAAGCTGACCCGGCACGGCTTCAAACAGATCGCCACGAGCAAAGGCCGCGCGCGCGATCTCGACGGTGGCGTGATATTCGCCGGGGGCGTGATCGGCAAAACCCTGGCGCGGCGTCTTCAGATACGGGCTGTCGGCGGTCTCGCGCGGCAGGCCTTCGGTCGACTTGCCCTTCCAGGCAAAGTCGTAGCTCAGCACCACGCCGCGGCCGGTGTCGCGGTCATAGGCCAGCAGGCGATCGGGCACATAGAGCACGATGTCGCGCTGGTCCTGCTCGCGCGGGCGCTTCTGCACGAGGTCCTCGATCTGGAACACGAGGTCGTAGGCGAAGGCACCGAACAGGCCGAGCAGGCCGTCGTCATTGGCGGAGAAGGCGGCGACGAGATCGCGCACCAGCGACATCACGCCGGCACGCCGGGTGCGCTGGTCCTCCTCGACCGGCGCATCGCCGCGGATGATGTGACCTGCAAGCCGCGTGGCCGCCTTCTCGGAGATCACCACGCAGGGCTCGCGCAGGACCTCAGTGAGAAAGGCGATCAGCACCTGCCCGCGTTCGTTCAGCGCTTCCAGCTTGAAATTGACACCTGATGTCTCGAGCTTGAGCGGCGGGTCGGAGAAGCCGAGATCGAAGCTCTCGTAGCGGCCGGGCACCGTCGTGCCCGAGGACAGCACCACGCCGCGGCGGCGGTCGAGCAGGCTGACGAGATCGTCGAGCCGGCTCGCGCCGCCGGTGAACTGCTCGGCCACGCGCGTGATCGCGAGACCTCCACGGGTCACATAGTCGCTTCTGGCCGGGAGGGCGAAGACTGGCCGGTTCATGTGATCCTCTTACGTGCTTGGCCAAGGGAACTCCGCACACAGAACGAAACCTTGGGCACAAATTCCGATTCTTCGGATCCTCGAAGCCAGAACACGATGCACCGTCGCGTTACCTGACAACAGCCACCGACCGCCACTCTTCCGATCGTCGGATCTGCCACTCCGTGCTGCTTCCGGTAGACGGGATTGCCTAGATTCGATGGTTCCATGCTAGGAGACTTAGCTGTTGAGAAGCTGACGAGTCCCAGAACATACAGTGGGTCAATCGCAACCGCGCTGCTTTCCCAGGGAAAGTCCGCCCGCACACCGCCAAGCCCATCCAGATCCTTATGATGGCGCCGGATGAGGCAATGTGAGCTCACCTTTTCCGTCCAATTGCGCGCGGCCGCAGCCAGGAAAGTCATCGAGATTGCTGCTTCGCCTGCGAGTTGGATCGCGAAGTTGATATCCTTCAAGGAATTCGCGATCGATATCCCCAGAACATCTGGGTTCTCGCCCAACACGAAGGCGGCGAACGCCTGAAATATTCCACTGTTTTACTCACATCACCTCCGTCGTCGATCTTCAGCTTGCTCATCCCGCGGTCGAGAATGCAGGCAGATATTCTGCTCGAGTATCAACTCCTTGCCTTTGTCCTTGCGGTACAGCCTGCGTCCGGATCGGTGGTCGAAGCATGGGTGTTGCTCGAGCTTTTTGGCCATGGAAGTCCGCATCGGCATTGCGCCCGCCGCCTTGAGCCGGCGGCTCGCCGGAGCCGTCCTTCGAAGCCCCAGCCTCGATCAGCGTGCCATCGACCAACAAATGGTCGCGCGACTGGTGTGAAATCAGATTACCGTCAGCTTCGATGTGTATGTGTGGAAGGCAGAGCGCGATGACGCTCGCCAAGCTGATACAACACGGGAGAAAGACATGGCTGTAATCCGCGGCACAAACTCCGACGATCACTTGAATGGAACGCCCGCGAGGGACTATATTAAGGGCTTGGACGGGAACGACTGGCTCTCCGGTAGAGCGGGCGCCGATAATCTGGAAGGCAATAAGGGCAACGACACGCTCTCTGGTGATGAGGGTGACGATTTTCTGTTCGGCGATGAGGGCAACGATACCCTGTTCGGCAATGAGGGCAACGACAACTTCTTCTTCACGAGCGGCGGCGGCAACGATGCCGTGATGGACTTCACGGTGGGGGACAAGCTGCATATCGAGGAAGGGATCAATGCCACTAATATTCACACGGTTGCGGATCTTGTCGCTCACGTGGAGGCGGCTGGCGCGGACAGCGCGGTCGTTGACCTCGGAAAGGGCAATTCGATCACGCTCTCCAATGTAAGTGCTAACGACGTTCAGCAACACCCGGAAACTTACTTCTCGATCTTGCATTCCAACGATCTATTCACCTGATTTTCTCGGCATACCTTTTGGCCGAGCAGCGCGGCCGGGCACGGCGATCGCTAGGGCACACCCTGTCTGCCTGCGGCGATTCGCCGCCGCTCCCGATAAGGTGAATTGAACAGGACAGAGACATGGCGGTCGGTTCATCGCCATAGCGTCTCCGCGCATACTCAGCTCGCTGTCAGTAAGGACCGATTGTTTGATCTGAGTGCCGCAATAACCTCGGCTGCCGCGCCGCAATCAGGTTGGAAGCGCGGATTGCCTCACGCATCCATGCTGCCGAGTACGGTCCGTTGCCTCATTTGCTTTGCTGCCCGGCCTCCTCCGCTGGTTCCTGGCTCATCACGGGGGATTGTGACGCATGCGTCGATGGCGTCCCCTGTGAGGGGACGAACAGCAATGCGTTTGCTTGCTCGCTATCCGGCGCCCAACGTGAGCGGGCGGCCGACGTTGCCAACCTGCAGTCGGCGCGCGATTCGATTACTGCGGCCCCGCTGATCGACTTGTTCCTCGCCAGCTTGCCTACGATCTGAAGAGCGCGCATCTCGACCGCCGCACCGGCCTGATCCAAAAGCGGAGCGAGGTGTTGTCCTGATCCGCTCGCTCAGGCGAGCCCACGGTTTAGTGTTCGGGAGAGCCGCTCCAGCCAGCTCCATCAGCCGCTGCCGCGCGGCAAACAGGATACGTGCGGCGTCAGCGAGCAGCGGATGCCTACGCCCGCCCGCTTGATGTCGTGGGCGCCTGCTCCCACCCAAAACAGGGCCAATTGGCGGTCTTTCGTGCAGATTTGCGCCTCGAAATCGGGGAAGAAGGCAAGGGCATAGAGGAGCAGTTCCAGCGCCCTGAGATCGCTGAGAGCATTATACGCGTCACCATCCGTATAACTGTCGTGCAGCTTCAGCAGCCGCTTCGATGCGCACCGTACAGTCGGATGGACGAGTGCGCTCAGTAGCGCCAGAACCAAGAGCGACGAGCGCGGCACCTGATGTGCATCGGCCGCCTCGAGCACTGTATTCCAGCGGGCATCTATCTCGCGTCGGGCGGTCGGCTTGCAGAGCGATGGCGCCAGCGCCTTAAGCCGCGCCTGGTTTCGTTCAAGGCCCGGCCGCATATCCTCGATCAGCCCGAGCAAGCCTTTGAGCGAGTCTGGCCCAACCATCAGCCGCTTGTGGCAAGCGCTCTTAAGCTTTGCGACCGCCTCATCCAACTGTTCGCGCGCCTCGTCTGGCGTCGAGAGCGCCCGGCCATTGCCTTCCATCGCTGCGAGCGTTGGATTGATCTTGACCTGTGAGCCTGCGAACAGATCGAGGAAATCTGGCTCGCGCCCGACCGTGTGGCCACCGGCAAAGCGTCCGGAGAGCTCGGAGATGATGTTGCGGTCGGGAAAGACCACGGCGTTGTCGCGCGTGGCGGCGAGTACCGATGGAAGCCAGCCCCCACGCACGAGGCCGATTGCCTGCGCAGTGAAGGGGCTCTCGAGCATCGCCGTGATATGCGCATATTTAGAAAGATCGACGCCTTCGACGTCGGTCTCGAGGATCCGGCCATTGTACATCTCAAGCGGAATGGTAACCGCTTGGTGGAGCTTGGCCGCGTCGAGCTCCTCATAGCTACGAGGCTTGATATCGACCTCGGTGAAGGTGAGTGTCCTGGGCGCGCCGCCGTCCGGATGCTCGATCTCTCGGAAAGTGAAGACATGCCCGCCTGGACACGGCGGTTTGATCTCACCGGCAAAAGTCTGCATCACCTCCTTCAATGTGTGGACTCACATGCTGGCTTTCGCCGCGTCTCACCTGCCGCGCCAGCCGATGCAGCTTGGCCAGACGGAATTGCAGCTTCAGGATATCATGGTTGTCTTGATCCATCCCATCTGCTCGGCGCTCAGCTTGTCGGACGAGGATTTGACCTCGACCAGCATGAACGCTTCGTCGCGATGGAGGATGAGATCCGGCCAGCCGATATAATGGCCCCAATAGTCGGCGACGAGGTAGCGCAGGATCAGCAGGATCGTGTCCGGCGGCAGGATCTCGATGAGCCGCCGGGCCCGGCTCACGTCGGCCTCGCGATGCGCCCAGAGGTATTGACGCAGCCCGTCGCTGGGGCTCAGCCAATAGGCAAACAACTCAAGCAAGGCACCGCGATCCGCCTCGCCATCGGGCTTGAAGAAAAATGCTGACCGTACGTATCTGGCGCATCGATATGCGGACGGCGTTAACGAGTGCCCGACTGGCATCCTCCATCAAATGCCAACGGTCGGCGACCAGCACCGCGTGTGGCAGTGCCTTTGCTGCGGCTTCGCCATATCCCCCGCCACGATCGCGAGCGACGATGGAGATCGTGGGATGAGCAGCCAGCCAGGCTCGGGCGGTCGCAGGCTCGCGATCCGGCAGCAAGTTGGCAACCCGGCGCCTTTCAAGGTTGCAGATGATGCTGGCGTATCGGTGATTGCGCCGCCAGGCCCAGTCATCGATGCCGATGATCTTCTAGACAATCGGCCGGCGAACGGCTGCGGCGTCGAACAACACGCAGAAGCGTGTCCTTGCTTCTGGCAGCATTAGCCGTTTTGCGAAGCCCGCTGCCGGTCGGCCGCCAAGCGCCAGACCGAGATGATGGACGATAGAGTCCAGCCGCGCCGTGCGTCGCGCCGATGGCGCCAATATCCCGTCGGCGAAACGCTCAGTGAAGATCTGGCGTCCGCACAGGACGGCGTCGCAGCGGAAGCGGCGGGCAATCACCAGGAGCTCTACGACCCGCCGGGCCAGCGGCAGATCGGTCACGTGTCGCCGATATCGGCTACGCGAGGTGGACCCGCTTCGGTCGCTGATGGCAACAGTCGAGCGAACTGGGTGTTCGGCAGCGACACTCGTCAGCTGATCGACAGGTAGGCCTGCTAAGGGCAGAACGCTTCCACGTTGACTGTGCTCCGGGACTTATCTGGTCAGCGAAATGGCAGGAAGCCTCGCAGCAGTATCGATCCATTTGCCGCGGTGGGATTCGTGTGAACCTGTACCGGCTCGAGTCGGGCTCGGGAGCCGCAGCGCACGTGCACTGGCTCTCGAATGATCATTGCGCTGCGCAACCACCTGCTTCGCGGCCTTGAGAAGCGGCGGGCGTATTCTTTATTCTGACGACGGGGAAAGGTATTGATGAACACAGGACAGGCACAGCGGAGTGCAGGTTCTTCCACGGACATTTCTGAAGAGGGGGAGCAGGAAAGCTACCTCCGCGGCTTCACTCGAGCCGTGGCGGATTGGGTCGAAGTCTTGACAGGATATCGGACCCCCGCCTCCTCGCGCGAGCAGATCCTGGAAAACTGGGTTGCCGAAGAGGGGCAGGGCGAAGCCGAGAATCGGCAACAGGGGGCCTCACGAATTAGGGTTTCAAACAACATGGGCTCGCATTCGGTAGATTTGTCATCGCTCTCCCTGACCGCTTTGCCCGCCGCCCTGCCGCCGAGGCGGCTGGAACTCCGCGCCATGCACAACGAGCTAAGCAGCCTGCCCGCTGGGCTGCCACCCGGTCTCCAGCATCTTCTCATTAGCCACAACCGGTTGACCAGTTTGCCGGACGCTCTTCCGGCGAGCCTCCTTCGGCTGGAGGTGAGCGGTAACAGGTTGACCAGTCTGCCGGCCAACCTCCCGGCGCGGCTCGAGATCCTGAACGCAAACAACAACCGACTAAGTAGCCTGCCCGACGCTCTCCCGAGCAGGCTCACCTCGCTCGCGGTTAGCGGCAATCAGCTGACCGACCTCCCCGAGCCCCTCCCATCCGGGCTCACTGAACTCGATGTCAGCAGCAATCAATTGACCAACCTCCCCGAACTCCTTCCGAGCGCGCTCCAATCGCTCAATCTCGGCGGTAACCGGCTGACCAGCCTGCCTGAGGATCTCTTATCGAGTTTTAGCTACCCCCATTTGGAGAACCTCGAGCTCGGGGATAACCCACTGCCGGACGAGGTCCGCGCTAACCTGGCGGGGGCTGAAGCGTCACCGCAGCTTGAGCAGGTGCCTCTGTACGAGGCTGCCGCGCACTGGCTCGGGGACGACCCGGCGGCACTGGCCGAATGGCAGCACTTTGCGGATGAGCCAGGCGCCCAGGACTACGCACGGTTCCTAGAGAGGCTGCGAGGAACCGTGAACTATGGCAATGACGAGTTTCGGCAGGCAGTGGCTGATGATCTGCGGCAGGCGGCGACCAATCCGAGATTGCGCGAGCAGTTTTTCACACAGGCTTCCGAGGCCAACGCGAGCTGCGAGGATCGTGTTACTTTGCACTGGAACGGTATGCAGACCGCGCGCCTTAACGCTGACGTCGAGGACGGTCGATATGACGATCGGCTTGGCGAACTGATCCAGCGCGGCCATGTTGCGTTCCGCTTGGAGGCGCTGGACGCGATCGCGCGCGACAGGGTCAACTCGCTCCTCAGCGTCGACCCGAGCATAGACGACGTCGAAGTCTACCTGGCCTATCAACATCTGCTGCGCGAGCCGCTCGAGCTGAGTCACGTCGCCCCTAACATGCGCTTCCTGGCGGTCTCTCACGTAACCCCGGATGATGCGGCGCGGGCGCTGGACCTGGTTCGGGAGCGGGAAGCGAACCAATTCACCGACTACATGGCAACCCGCTGGCAACCCTGGGAGACGGTGCTGAGGCGCATCGCCCCGGACGAACATGCAGCGATGCAAGACCGACTCGTCGAAGCCATGGGCGAGGAGTTTCAAACCCGCTTGGATCAGCGACTGGCCGAGCATGGTCTGCTAGGCGACCTGGATGCCGAGCGGGTGCTCGGAGCCCAAGTCCGAAACGAAATCGCTGGCGAGATCAAACGCGAGGTCATGCACCGGCTGCTCGCAGAGCGTGGCCTCGAACAATGAGGTTTCCAAGACTCCCGCAGGGATATTTTTCATTGCTCTGTGGCGCTACCTAAAGATCGATTGTCAATCGGCTTGCAAATTTGAACGCCGATTGACAACAAGCCGCCGATATCGCTGATCAACCGCTCACCGGCGCTTCCGCCGAATGAGCCCTAACCCCGGAAAATTCCAGCGTTGGCTGGCCTAAAGTCGGGGAGCACTTCACCGTGGGCCAGAACGAACTTCAAACTGGATTAAGCCCGTGGGGCTAGGTCGGGACGAGCAGTCAGCCGCCGACATCAGCTGAGTTTCATCAGAGAACTCGCGGCCGGGCGGTTCGAAATCTCCGCATGCCCCAACATCGACACGTTGGTGAAGAGGTTTCAGGCTTGGCCGGCCCACAAGGCAGCTCTTGCAAAGGGCGGAACGAACAGTTTTGCCCCGTAGCCGCCGAGCGAACCGGCGCCGGGACGAGAAATCTATTCGCGCACGGCGAGTTCAACGTTCACCGCCGGGTCGAGGACCCTGCCGGCAAGGTCCTTGATCAGGACCTCGTTCCCAGATTCGGCGAGTTCATTGGCCTTACCTGTCGAGTCACGTGGCGGGGATTGATGAGAGCCCGCTGGGGCGCGCGTGCAGCGACCGGCAGGCGGAGCTTGCCAAGCTCTTGCCCGCAGACGTGCAAGACCTCTGGGACGCCTTGGTGGGCTTCACGCAGGAGCAGTTGATGCGCCTGCTGGCGCATTGTGCGGCCCTTACGGTCGATGCGGTCGTCCGCCCGGGTGCAAGCGTATCACCACCTCTGAAACACGCCGAGGCGCTCGCTGAGGCGGTCTCGCTGGATATGGCGGCACACTGGCAGCCCACTGTCGCCAGCTACCTTGGGCAGGTGACCAAGGCGGTCATCGTTGAGACCGTACGAGAGGGCGTCTCCGAGGAAGCCGCCGCGCAACTGGCAGACTTGAAGAAGCCCGCGATTGCGGAAGCGGCCGAGCGGTTGCTGGCCGACAAGGGTTGGCTGCCGCAGGTGCTGCGGTCGCTGCAACGGACGCCGGAGGCTGCACTGGCCGCGTAGTCACCAGCCGACCATTGAGCCGGGCCGCGAAGGCGGCCCGGCTCTTCGCGTCGGAAAAATTTGCCGCGCCCCAAAGGGGCGCGGTGCCGTGGCTGCCGAGAGCCAACCATCTGGAGAGCTTGCCTCCAGATGTCTTGATGCAATCCTCTTCTTGCCTCTTCCACCACTACACACGGCGATTTGATATCTGTATGGGACAACCAGGGCCTCGCGTTGGACCTTTTTGGCCGAGTGCCGCCCCTGCGCGAATGGTCCGGCTCGTAATAAACTGAACGCCAACTTCCGAGCCGTCTAACCGGATCAACTCGCAGCGGCGGAAGACCAGCCCCGTGGTCGAAAGCAACAGGAAAAACACTCGTGTCTTGAGGACGTCTGCCGACCCCTCTATGCGAAGGCGCGCCCCCGTTTCGGAAACATCCAGGAGAATGCAATCGCGCCGCCATGTGCCGTCAGAGCCCACAAGGGTCGCTCGGTATTCATGCTCAAACTGAACGCGCTTCGCTTTTCGCCTGTCCCAACTCATAGGCTCCGCGCCGATTCAGTTGTGTCTTCAAAATGCAACATCACAATGGGGCTCTCGAGAAGAGCCAAATGGCTCTCTTCAGCGCTAACGCACCACCAACCCCTACTCGAAACTTGGCAATCAGGGACGCACCGGTATCCTGCACGGCAGCTAACAGTCGCCTGTCGGCAACCGTTGTCATCGTGAGCTGAGTAGCCCGGCAGGTGATTGAGTAAAAACAGTATCAGATGGTCAGCGCTTGGTATGCATCGCACGATCCAGATCCTGCAACACCGCACGGGCCCTTTGCAGGCTATTTTTCCGCCCAGAATGCAGCTTCTCCTCGTTATCTTCCTAAAAACGCACTTTCCTTGCGCGATCCTGTGCCAACAATTGCCGACATGGAGTCCGGGCAAACGACTACAGCGACTCTTGTTCTTACGCTCGTGCGCCGCAAAGGTTCACCGCGTCATGTCTTTGATAATGAATCGTTGTAGCATCCTCAGCATTAGACCTCTGTCCGGGGGCAGCTTATGCATATTCAGTTGCGGCGCATTTTTCTCACTGGTGGTTTTCTGATTGTACCGTCATTAGCCGTTGCGGGAGATCCACCTTCAACTCCGCCCAAGACGACCGCGCCCCTAGGCGGGGGCACATTTGGACCTCGCCGCCTCCCAAGCCGCCGGACAACAACTCCGGTGGCTCTGTCGGCGTTCAATTTCCGCCTGACCGGGGGGCCGACTCGCGTCTCTGCAACGGAAAGCCTTGCTGACTCAAACTTGAATCGATTCGGCGGCGCGCGGAGCGGCGTGAGCGCGCGCGTTTCCTGTTACCCCATCAACCATTGGAGAATTGAGAGTGGAATCGAGAAGCTCTATTTGCGGATGCCGTGGTCTGGCGCTGGCTGCTTTCATCTTATCGCTCGGGACTGGTGCCTCGTCCGCGCAGCAGGCCATACCAATAGGCAATCTGCCGCCGGAAGTTGCCAGCGCGATCAAGGCCGCGCCCCTGACGCAGACGCTGATCCCGATCTCGGGAGAGGAAAAGTTTTCGCAACAGATCATCAAGGCGGATGAGATTTCGTTCTCCGAAGGGGCACGAATGACTCTCACCAACGTTGACGCTCCCTGGATTGTCGTGGCGGCGCAGCGAATGAAATTTGCCAAGCCGGATGCGTACAGCATTATCCAGAGAGACACTTCGAAGCTCAGCGCTGCCAACGGGAGCCCGGGAGCACCCGGTGCAACGGGGGCAGATCATCCAGGCGAGACAAACAGGACTGGAAATCCGGGCTATCCCGGTGGCCCCGGCGGACCCGGGCTAGCGGGATCCACGAAGCAGCTCCCCGACGTGTATGTCGTCGTTGGCGAACTGCTCGATCCTCGCGGGCCCATTCCACCAGGTCTGCTGAACGTCGTGTTTCTCTTCCGCGGGCTTGATGGCGGGGACGGTGGCAACGGAGGCCGCGGTGGAAATGGCGGTCGGGCCGGAAACGGAAAGGAAGGGGCCACCTCCCTGTTCGACTGCAAGGAGGGTGGCGGACCAGGTGGAGTTGGCGGTGCCGCCCGTGCCGGAGGAAGAGGTGGCGACGCCGGCAAAGGTGGTGACGGAGCTGACCTGGTCTTTGTAACCACGAAGAACAGCTATGACGTGCTTAGTTTCTCACGGATCAATAACGTTGGCGGCCGCGCTGGCCTGCCTGGACGTGGAGGAGATCCCGGAACGCCTGGGCCGGGCGGATCTGGTGCGGGCAGAAACGGCTATTGCCGCGCGACGCCCGGTGGCCCTTCCGGTGCATATCCTAACCCGATCAATCTGGGTCCCGGTAATCCGGCCGTCGACGGGCAGAAAGGCACGGTCACAGCTGTGATCCTTCCATCCGTGGGTCCGCTCTTCGGTCACTAGCGGACGGCGTGCTCTGGTGAGGCTCTCTCGCGGACTGAGAGGGCCTCTCCCTTGGTTCGGTGCCACCGTGTCGCTATCCGCGCCTTTTCCTGTGCAATCCTCCCCTGCTTCCTTCGACAAAACGCATTCTCGCGCGGCCCTATTGTGTCTCAAGCCCATCTTCTGTGTCGAACGTTCAAAGATTGTTTTGCATAAAACCTCATCCGAGCCTCAAGGACTAGCAATATCCCCTCCATACACTCTATAGTTGCCGCGTCTTTTTGAGGAGGCCGAAATGATTTTCATGAGAGCATTCCTGTTGCTTACCGCGGTTCTGAGCTTCTCCAACGCAAATGCGGCCTGTGAATTGGTTCGAGCGACCGACGCAGATCCCCCAGCCGGTCAGCAGCCCTCGCCAGCACAGTCCTTGAATGAGTCGTTTCCTACGACATGCCAGGAGGCTCGCCTCCTTGGCGGCAGGTAGACTTCACAACAGACCCGAACGGTTACGCCGACATCGTGAAGGGGATTGCAAAATCCTCCATTGGCATTCAGGGCGGCAAGATACAAATCGACAAGCAGCAATGGTGGTCGACACCATTCATGAACTACACGAACAGCGGCCGTGAGCACTACAACGGGCTTACCAAGGAGAGGTCAGCGCGAGCCGGTGACCTTGCACCGAATTCTCCAGCGGGTTTCCAGGTTTGTGCGGTCGGCTGGTACAATGCGTTCGGCGGATTTCAGTTGGGCAAAATCTGGCAAAACCGCTGCCAGCCCGACGAAGCCGCTGCGCGTCTGTTTCCGGAGCATACGCTCTCGGTAAAGCTGCTCTTCACCAATGCTCCTGCGACGGTCGTTCAATATCTGCAGGGCTCGCCGGAAATTCCCGCCGCGATCGATCCGCCCACGAACCCGGGTCCGATCGGAAACAGAAAGCGGGATTCACTACGCCTGCTGCAGGTGGACTTCGCGGTGAAGGATAACCGCGCACAAGGTACCGGCTGGGTCTTTGGAACATTCGCCTGGATGGCACCGCGAACCGGTGATGGCCTTTGGGACAACCTTCAGCTTGTAGGACTTCATTGGGGCAATGACCCCGGCAAAACCTCGGGGCTTCAGGAAGGCTACATGAATCCTGCGATGCAGGGCAAAACATACGGATGGCCGGCGAGGCCTTTCATGGGGTTTCTCGGTCGCGTGAACGGACCCGCCGACAACAAATCCTCTTCGTGCCTTTCGTGTCACGCGCGCGCCCAATTGCCTCGCGCACAGGGTGGCATCGCGAGCACGAATTTGCCCAATATGGGCAACCCCAACGCCGTCAGGGCGCATCTCGATTTGTAATCCTTCAATTTGTCTCGCAGGCGCTGACGGCGAACAGCTGCTTCGGCGGTCGGCACATTGCTCGGCGACAGGATTGCTGACGCGAAGGAGGCAAAAGTGCTGCCCAAGCCGGATAACCTGCTCTCGCCGGATGCTTCGCTGAAGCGACTAATGGAAGGCAATGCGCGCTATGTCCGGGGCATATCGCGATGCGACGATCTCAGGCCGGAGCGCAAAGCTTTGGTCGCTGGGCAAAATCAATATGCCGCGATCCTAAGCTGCGCCGATTCGCGTGTTGCACCCGAATATGTCTTCGACAGCGGACTTGGCGATCTGTTCGTCTGCCGGGTCGCAGGCAATTTCGCCAGCGATGAAACTATCGCCAGCATGGAATATGCGGTGGAGGTGCTAAACACCCCGCTGATCCTGGTGCTAGGCCATGAAAGTTGCGGCGCTGTCGAGGCCTCGATCAAATCGCTGAAAGACGACAAGCCTCCGCCCGGGCATATTCCATCCCTCGTCGCCGCACTTGCTCCCGCGGTAAAGGCATCTTCCCAGGAAACAGGGGACGCGCTCGCGAACGCGACCCTGCAAAATGTGACCGATAATGTCAGAAAGCTCAGATCAGCGAGCCCGTTTTTGAACGCGGCAGCTGAGCAAAAGAAACTGAAGGTCGTTGGGGGTTTTTATCGGCTCGACACCGGCGAGGTCGATCTGCTGAGCTGACGGCAACAACAGAGCGCGCCACGCATCCTGGCAGACAGTTCGAGGTCTTGCCAACGCATGCCGATCTGCGTGCCCCGGCCAGTGGTCGGCGGCCTGCCTCGCTTCTTTTTCGGGGTATCCCTGGCTCTAACTCCAACCAAAGGTAAGCCAATGGCCAGAGCTAAGAAGCACACTACCACAAAGGACCCGGTGTTCGCCGCGATAGAAAGGCATCGTCGAGCCGCGCGGGAATATCGTGAGGCACTTGTAATCGAGGACGGTGCCCTCGATCCAGATCCGGAGAAGCAGGAAAAATATGGCCATCGTGAAAACAAGGCCATAAGTAAGTTCGGCCTGGGGCAGATCGACTTAGCGCGAGCTGGCGGCGGCCTCTACGAGTAAACAGATTGGGGGATACTTTGGCGCGAAACTCACGTGCAGCGGTTCCTTGAGAAGTGCTTCATCGCCGAGTACTCGCGCGTGCGCCGTGCCTCGCACGATGATCCGCGCGCCGACATCGGTCTCCGGCTTCAGCTGCTCCGGATTGAGATCGGTGTGCGGCCTGAAACCAGCGCTTGCACGCCGGATCTCCCTGCCGTCGATGGTCGCGGCATTGTTTCGACCGCTTCTCTGGCTTCACCGGAAGCACCCGCAGCCCACGACGTTGCGGCGCGTAAGACGCGCGATATGAGCGACTTGCCCGTCTCCTAGTGCAGTGCTTCAAAAACGGACCCGACTATATCGACCCGGCGTTTCATGCCGCCGCCGCGGTGCGCGCCTCCGTCAACCTGGACAGTTGGGCCATGGATCGCGCGACCGTCGAACAGCTCGTCGGCCGTGGTGCGGACGCTGATTTGGTCTTGGCCGAAGGTTCGATGGGCCTATTCGATGGCGTCGCCGTACGCGGCGTCTCCGGCACCGGCGCGACCGCTGATATTGCCGAAATGATGGGCTGGCCCGTGCTGCTCGTGATCGATCCGTCCGGACAAGCCCAGACGGCCGCGGCCGTAGCTGCGGGCCTGCGTGATTTCCGCGCGGGTGTGCGGGTTGCCGGTGTCGTGTTGAACCGCGTCGCGAGCCCGCGCCACGAGGAGCTGGTGCGCCAAGCCTTCGCCGATTCCGGTGCCCGCGATGGGGCATTCTCTTTCGTCTATCCGCACATACTGGAGCGCTGGCGCAGCGCCGGGGCCGAGATCGCGACCTTCTCGCCGCTCGCCGATGAAGGTCCCGATGAGAGCGCTGATGTGTGCTGGCTGCCCGGCGGCTATCCCGAACTGCATGCCGGCCGCCTCGCGGCCAATGCGCGGTTTCGCTCCGCTCTGCGCGCCTTTGCGGAGACGCGAGCCGTGCACGGCGAGTGTGGGGGCTATATGGTGCTGGGCGCAGCTTTGACGGATAGTGAAGGCGCGCGCCATGAGATGGTCGGTCTGCTCGGCCTAGAGACGAGCTTTGCGCAACGCCGCATGCATCTCGGCTATCGTCTCGCCGAGCTCGCAGCGCCGATACCCGGACATCGGCCCGGCGCGCGCTTGCGCGGCCACGAATTCCACTATTCCACGATCCTCGCCCAGCCCGATCCGCCGCTCGCGGTCGTCCGTGATGCCAGCGGCGCGAACGTCGAGGAGACCGGTTCGCGGCGCCGTCATGCGACGGGCACGTTCTTCCATCTGATTGCGGAGGAGAGGTGAACGACTCAGTCTCTTTTATCTCCGCCGGTCATGAGCATTCGGAGCTTCTGACGCTCAAGGGCGCCGCGCCGCTTGCACGAGGCCCACGTCGTGCTCTATGACGATCTCGCGTCGGGTCGATCCTTCGTCCCGGCGCCAATCTCGTCCCGAGCAGCAAACGCGTCCGGCTGATCGATCTCATCAATTAGAAGCGCGCCGGAAAGCCTATCACGCCGAAGGAGAGGCCCGCCGCCAGCAAATGTCGTCGCTCTGATGGAACCCTTGAGACGAAGCCTCGGCGGCGCGGCGGCGGAGGCGAAAGGTCCCAACGGGTCCGGCGAGAAGCCGCGGAAGGCAGCGGCCGGGTTGAAGGAAATGCTGATGCCGATCGCAGGCAACAAACAAGCGAAGGAGACCGTCGCGAAGAAGCCGCCGGCGGCCAGGGAGCAGAAGAAGTCGGCCTGATGGCGTAATGCAGCGTTCGCATGGTGCGCCACGTGGCGACAACCACAACTTCGCGCGCAGTCCCGATGCCCTTTTGCGTCGTAGAATTGTTCGCAACAAGTTTGCGCAGCGGTGAATGATCCCGGACGTCGCGATCTACGCGGAGGCTCGTTATGTTGCCAAAGACGTGAGATCCGATAGTCACAGCAGCATGATCAGAAAGGCGAACCGAAATGTTAGGAGGACTGCGATCCGTCGGTCGGAGAAGGCGACGATTGAGACCCTCCGCTCTCAAGCGATATTTCTCGGGATGATCGAATCGGAAACGTGCATCCGCGACCAAATTCGCATATGTACGCAGCCTTGGGCGTAGCTCCCACATCAGAGCGGGCCTGTTCAAAACAACACTCGCCATGAGGCTTAGCCCGTGGCGAATCAACGACGGGTTCAACGTGGGCCGTTCTAGCAAAGCGCGCGTTGCCAAAAGGGCAACGAAGCGTAAGACTCCTTCATCGCGGACTGCGATCTCTTCTTCATCCCCTCTAGGCATGGTCGCCCTCCATCTGCTCGCGCAATGGAGGAAGTCTGGCCGCAAAGGCCTCGTCTTTCTTGCTGAAAACGAAAATAGGGCCGAGCGGCTGGGTGCCGTTATTCACGCCCTTGACCCCTCGTGCGATGCGCTTGTTCTTCCAAGATTGAATACGCTGCCATTCGATCAGCTCGAGCCATCGCACGAGATCGCGGGCAGACGAAGCTCGGTCTTGAGACGCCTCGCCAAGCCTGAGAAGCCGATCCTGCTCGTGTCCACCGCAGAAGCCGTCATGAAGCGCCTGCCTGGGCCGACGAGTTGGTCCCGCGTCGTGCTCCGTCTGAAGGTCGGCGCCGCGTTTTCCGAACAAGAGCTCCGGACCCAACTTGAGGCGCTCGGATACGACCTCGATGAAGAGGCCGACTATCCCAGCAGCGCGCTGTTTCACGGTCAGACATTCGAGATTTTTCCGGCCGGTGCACTCGGCCCGTTCAGGGTAGAGCATTCCGGTCGGACGATACTTCGGATCGTGGCGTTCGACCCGATACAACACGACATTGTTTTTGAGACGAAAGAGCTGCTCGTCGACCCGATGTCGGAGCGGCTGGTGTTCGGGAATAAACGCGGAAAACGCTCGACTCTGTTTGACTATTGCGGCCGGGCCAAGTGGATCGCGGATGCAGGGGTTTCAGCGCACGCCGACAGTTGGCTGAGCACGATCGAAGAGTCGGCTGGTCGCACCAACACAGAGCGCGAGTACCTCGGTAGGCGCGAGTGGAAGCAGGCGTCCAGGCGTATGAACGTCCTGCCCCAAAAGGCACCTTTCACGCCCACGCCGGATTTTTCGAAGGTCGCGTCGCCGAGAAAGGCTCTTCGTGCATTCGTCGACGACACCCGGCGCGCTGGTTCACGTCTCATGTTCGTTGCAGCGCAGGAGGAAGACCTGCGCGCCATGGAGCGGATGAGCGGGGTTAAGGCGGAGCGCCTTCCTGACTGGAGCAAGGCCACGGCCGGCGGAAAACGCGAAGTGGCGCTTCTGGCCGACTTCGACAGGGGTTTTGTCGGGCCCGGCCGGAAACCTCTTGTCGTTGTGACGGCTACCGACGTGCTCGGCAGTAGGGCTCATCATCCGCAGCCCATGGCTAGAAGCTGGAGTGCAGCTTTCGACCATACGGACGTACCGGAATTAGGCGCGGTCGTCATTCATCTGCAGCGAGGATTGGCTTTGCTCGATGGATTGCAGACAGTGGCAACGGGGGGCATGTCGCGCGAACTAATCAGGCTCGAATTTGCAGGAGACGATGCTGTGCTCGTTCCGCCCGCCGATCTTGCCCTGATCTGGCCTTACGCGTCGGAGCTCGGCGGGCTGACGTTGGACAAGGCTGATGGAAGTACATGGTGGGCTCGGCGCTCTGAGGCGGAGCACGAAATTCAAAGCGCCGGAAAACAGCTCGCCAAGCACATCAGCCAGCGACGCCGTCGGCGGGCTCCGAAACTTGTACCTCCGGGGCCGATGTACGAGAGGTTCGTCGCGCGCTTTCCGTACTTCACGACGGTCGACCAGGCGAAAGCCATATGCGACGTCCTGGATGATCTTGCGTCCGGCCACCCCATGGACAGGGTCATCTGCGGCGACGTCGGATTTGGCAAGACCGAAGTGGCTTTGCGAGCGGCAGCCGCCGTCGCGCTATCCGGAAAGCAGGTGGCAATCGCGGTGCCGACGACGGTGCTGGCAAGACAGCATGTCGCGACTTTCCGGAAACGTTTCGCTCCGTTCGGCATCAAAGTGGGAAACCTGTCGCGAGCCGTTTCAGCCGCGGAGACAAGGGAGGCGAAGGAAGGGCTGAAGAGCAGAAGACTAAGACTGGTGGTCGGAACGCAGGCTCTCGCCTCGAAGGACGTGAAGTTCGCCGAGCTTGGTTTGGTTATCATCGACGAGGAACAGCATTTCGGGGCGGCGGAGAAAGCGAGGCTTTCAGAGCTGGCCAAGGGGATCCATACCCTTTGGATGAGTGCCACGCCGATTCCGCGGACTCTCGCGGCAGGTCTCGCGGGCTTCAGGGATCTCAGCGTCATTGCCTCTCCCCCCGTTCATCGACTTCCGGTCGCCACCAAGATCGCGCCGCTTTCGGATGCGGCTATCGTCGCGGCGTTGCTGCGCGAGCAAAGGCGCCATGGACAAAGCTTCTTGATCTGTCCGCGCATTCAGGACCTTGCTCCGATGCTGGCGCGGGTTCAATCGGCGGCCCCGGATCTCCGCATCGTGTGTCTCCACGGGAAATTGCCCGTTGACGAAATAGACGACCGAATGATGAGCTTTGTCGAAGGCGCGGCCGACGTTCTGCTGGCAACCAACATCGTGGAAAGCGGTCTCGATATCCCGCGTGCAAATACGATCGTGGTTTGTTGGCCCGAAAGGTTTGGCCTTGCGCAGCTCCATCAGCTCAGAGGAAGAGTCGGACGCGGCGGGATACGCGCGTTTGCGTACTTGCTGACCGAGTCCGACTCGGAGCGATCGGAGAAGCGGTTGGCCGTTCTGGAGGAGTTCAGCAGACCTGGCGCGGGTTTTGCCATCAGCGCGAGCGATCTCGACCTCCGAGGGGCGGGGGACCTGCTTTCGGAGCGGCAGTCGGGCCATGTGCAGGTGTTCGGACCGGTGCTCTACAGCCACCTTCTCAAACTGGCCTCGGAGAAGATCGATGACAGAACAGCCAACCTGTGGGTACCCGATCTGAACCTGCCGATCCCGGACATATTGCCTGCAAGCTACGTGCAATCGGAGGCGGTTCGGCTGGAGATTTATGACCGCGCCGCCAGGTGTCAAGGCGAAGACGAACTGGACGACCTGGAGGACGAGACTTCCCGCCGCTTCGGCAAATTGCCGCCGGCCGCCCGCGATTTCTTTGCTGCGGCAAGGCTTAGGATCGACTTCAGGCGAAGAGGAATCATAAGAGTGGATGTGGGACCAGAGTCCGTAGCGCAAGATTCCTGCCGGGACGACTCCGGAAGTTCAGGGCGCGATCGCTGCAACGCGACGGTGATCGGGTCGTCTGCACAAGCAACGGTCGGTTGGCACCCGTTAGTCAGGTAGAGGAGTTCCTCGATCTTCTGGACGATTGAAGCGACTACGCTATCTGCACAGATGAGAGAGTCGACGAACCGCTTTCCGCCTCCGATTGCGTGAACCCCGGGAGCCGAGATTCCGAGCAGCCGTATGCGCTTCTTTGGTGGCTTCAGCCGCTTCAGCAGGTCAAGAGCCAGGCTGAAAGATCGCTCGCAGTGTCGATGACGCTGACGGACCTGCTGCGGGTGATCAATTTGAATTCGTAGAACTTCCGGGAGGCTCTTCGGGCTTATCGCTATCGCATCTTTCTCGCTCGGCTGCCGCTGATCCTGCGAATGCCCGGCGCACCATGCCTTCCATGGGTACTGGTTACCGCGGCCAGCGCGACGACCGTCCGATTTTTCCTAACGGGCATGCTGGGCGTGCCAATGCGGCGCTCAATGCCTTCATCTCGTTGCTCGTTTGTGATGCAAGTATATGACAGGCTTTGTGGTTCAGCACTGGATGCCCATCAGGGCGCCACCCGGAAGTCGCTTACCAGACGGCCTTTCCAGTTAGTCTTGTGATTCAAGTCGGTGCATGGTTGTGGATTCGTAATCCGCGCGCCCCGATCGCGGAGGAGAGCGGATTGCGTTGCGAGTTAGCGCTTTGACTCTGGCGTTGTCGCACGAGCCCTTTCATGCGGAGCTAGCAACGCGTTGTCTTTCTTCCAGCCGTCACAGTCCCTTTAAATCCGCCCACGATTACCAGACGCCGTTTTGATCTTTTGCGAGAACCGAACTATATCGCCGCTCGGAGGAGGTGCGATGTTCGGAAAGAAGCGGAAGAAAATGCTGCGGAAGCAGGAGACCCAGGAGGTTCAAGCCCGATTCGAGCAGAACGAGCGGGCAGGGAAGGACATTTACGCGCGAATTGCTGACTTGAAGAACGTGCCGCGCGACACCCTGCCCGATGCGGTCTTTATGCTCTTCGTTGAGGCAAAACACCAAAGCGAGCTGATTCGGCAATCGATCAAGGAGCGCACCCGCTATGACTTCAATTTCGTCGGGCTCGTCGATGGCGATCTTGCGACGTACCTCGCGGAGGAAGCGGCACATGCGGTTCGAGATCACGTTACCAACCCGCAGACATTCTTGGAGGCGATGTCTGAGCAATTTCCGGATGTGCACTTCACGATCCAACAGCAGGACGCCGTTTCAATGGTTGCTGCGATGATCCGTGTGCAGCGGCTGGAGGGCATCCTGGAAGGCTTGCGGCTTGCCGGCCTACTAAATAGAGCGCCCAACCGCCGTCGTAGCAGCCGGGAAAAGGACGGAATGCTTTAGCAGGTCCACTTCAAGGGGATTGTGGTAAGATCGGGGAGGCCCTCGACACATCCGATCAGGTTCGCACTTTTCTTTATCTCTCGTATCCTTGATTTCAGTGCGTGCCGGTAAAGCCTGTCTCTTGCAAAATTCATACAGCGTTTCTCAACCCTCATCAGAGGCGGCGACCTTACAACCACTCCGTTTCGAGTATGCGCGGTTCGGCTTTGAAGGAAGTACCGGCTTCGAAGCCCATAACGCGACGGCCGTGCAGCGGGCCGTTAGCAGTGACTTCAACGTTGTTGGTATTTCTGTTGGTATCAGACCAGAGTCGTTGAGCGAAAATCGTATGATTTCAAGGAGGTGAGGGCCAAAAACTATTACCTCGGACGTAATGGAATGGCCGAAGGCCGCGTGGTAGTTTTTCGTGCATGAACGCACATGCATCCACGGCGCGGGCCGAACCAACCAGGCCGATCCATGTCGGCGAGCACTTGCGAGAATGGCGGCAGCGCCGCCATCTGAGCCAACTCGATCTCGCCATCGAGGCGGATATCTCGGCGCGTCATTTGAGCTTCGTGGAAACCGGCCGCGCCGCGCCGTCGCGTGAGATGGTGCTGAAGCTGGCCGAACGGCTGGAGGTACCCTTGCGTGAACGCAACGTGCTCTTGGTCGCCGCCGGTTTCGCGCCGGCCTTCCCGCAGCGCTCGCTCGACGATCCCGCGCTGAAATCGGCGCGGCAGGCGATCGATCTGGTGTTGAAGGCGCATGAGCCGAACCCCGCGCTGGCCTATGATCGCCACTGGAATCTGGTCACCGCCAACCGCATGGTGGCCCCGCTGCTCGAGGGCATTCCGCAGCGGCTGCTCGGCCAGCCCTTCAACATCCTCCGGCTTGCCTTTCATCCCGAAGGGCTGGCGGCGCGCACGGTCAATCTCGCCGAATGGACCGGACACCTCCTGGAGCGATTGCACCGGCAATGCGAGGCAACGGCCGATCCGGAATTGCTGAGGCTCTACCAGGACCTGAAGAGCTATCCGATCCCGGCACGCTCAGGGCCGCTGCCGCTGGACAACGTCGCGATCCCGCTCAAGCTGCGCCACGATGGCGGGGTGTTGAGCTTCTTCTCCACCACCATGGTATTCGGCACGCCGGTCGATATCACGCTGTCGGAACTGGCATTGGAAACCTTCTTTCCCGCCGACGATCTGACCGCCGAGCGGCTGAAGCAGATGGCTGACGCCATGAAATAGCGGGTTGTCGGGGTTCCCTTCGCGGCTTATCTCTGCGTCTTTCCAGCGGAGGAACGCCCGATGAGCACCCTGAAGCCGCTTCGCCTCGACATCGTTTCCGACGTCGTCTGCCCCTGGTGCTATATCGGCAAGCGGCGGATCGAGAATGCACTCAAGCTGGTGCCGGATGTGCCGGTTGAAGTGGGCTGGCGCCCGTTCTTCCTCAACGCCTGGGTGCCGCGCGAGGGCATCAGCCGCGACGAATATCTCACCGCGAAGTTCGGCTCGGTCGAGGCCTACAAGGGCATCGCCGGGCGCGTTGTCGCCGCCGCGGGCGAGGAGGGGCTGACCTATCACCCGGATCTCGTCAAGCGCCAGCCCAACACCATCGATTGCCATCGGCTGATCCATTGGGCGGAGGCCAAGGGCAAGGCCGCCGAGATGAAGCAGCGGCTGATGGAGCTTTACTTCCGCGACGGGGGCGACCTCACCGACATCGACGTGCTGGTGCAGGCAGCGGCGGATGTCGGGCTCGATGCCGATGACGTGCGCGGGCGCCTCGCAACCGATGAAGATGTCGCGCTGATCTCGTCGCAGGCACAGGAGGCGTCCGACAAGGGCATCTCCGGCGTGCCGACCTTCGTGTTCGCACAGAAATACGCGGTTTCCGGCGCGCAGCCGGCCGAGCAACTCGCCCGCGCCATCCGCCAGGTATCGGCCGAGATCAACGCCGAGGCGGCGGAGTAGCGCCCGTAGCCCGGGTGGAGCTTAGCGCAACCCGGGACACCTGCATCAGCGTCTTCGAGAGTCCCGAGTTACGCTGCGCTTCACCCGGGCTACGAACCAAAAAACATCAAAAGAAAATTGGGAGAACGTCATGCTCTATGAGCTCCGGACCTACACGGTGAAGCCCGGGACCCTCGGCGAGGTGGTGAAAGCAGCGAGCACCGTGTCGCGCGACATCCGCAAGGATGACTACGGCAAGCTCGAAGGCTATTGGACGACCGAGATCGGTCCACTCAATCAGGTCATGCACCTGTGGAGCTATAAGGATTTTGACGAGCGGAGCAGGCTGCGCGGCGAGCTCGCCAAAAATCCGCGTTGGACCGGCGAGTATGTTCCGCTGATCCGCCCGCTGCTGCAGCGTCAGGATATCCGCCTGCTCAACGCGGTGAAGCCACCGGTTGCTCCGGCATCGACGGGCAACATCTATGAATTCCGCAACTATCGCGCCAAGCCGGGCGGCGCGATCAAACTATGGCTCGAAGCGCTCATGGAGGCGCTGCCGGCGCGCGAGAAATACTCCAAGATCGTCGGCCTCTGGCAGACCGAGGCAGGCCAGCCGAACGAAGTCTGCCACATCTGGGCTTATCCCAGTCTCAATGCGCGTGTTGAAGCCCGCGCGAACGCCTTGAAAGATCCGGCATGGCAGGAATTCCTCGCCAAAGGCGGCCCGCTGCTCGACGAGATGCACTCGACCATCATGCTGCCCGCGCCACACACGCCGTTGCAATGAGTTGCGGGACGAATGCCGTGACCCGTAGCCCGGGTGGAGCGCAGCGCAACCCGGGACGGCTGCTTCACCAGGGCGAGCGGCCCCGGGTTACGCTGCGCTTCACCCGGGCTACGATTGCTAATGGGACTTGCCGCGATTTCTGATGAACCGAACACCGCTACGTGCGGCTTCCTCCGCAAAACGGTGCACAGCCAGGGCGGTATGGATCATTGGCACGAGCGGATCGTGTCGCCGCAGCGGGATCAGGACGTCGCCGATGGCAAGGCGCCCGCGCCAGATCGGGTTGATCATGGGATGTTCGGGCGCCGCGGTTGAATCCGCCGAGCGGATCGCCGGATCGCCACAGAGATGGCGGGTGAGATCGAGCGTCAACTGCACGCCCGGCGAATATTTGGCAAAGCGCTCGTCGACGCCGAGCTTGAAATAGAACGCGCGCTCCTGGTGCCGCAGCACGATCGCGGCTGCGACCGCGGTGTCGCCGGCGCGGAGCGTTACGATCTCGCATTGGCCGGTTTCGGCAAGCGCCGCGGTGGCGCGACGGATGAAGGTGGCGTCGCCATCGTGCTGGACGAGCGCGGTGCCGCGCTTGCCTTTCCAGCCGCTGGCTTCGAGGATGAGGAAGGTTTCGAGCGCGGCTGCGACGTCATCGGGCGAGCGCGCCGCCTCGAAATGCACCGCGCCGTGTTCGTCGAGACGATGACGCAGCCGGCGCAGCTCCTTCAGCTTCTTGGTTCCGAGTGCTTCGAGCAGCAGTTCGTCCGCATTGCGCGTCGCGTCGAGGCAGGCGCGAAGGCATGATTGCATCAGGCGCGGACGCATGCCGTTCAGCCGCAGCACTTCGGTGAAGGCCCGCATCGCTTTGCCGTCCAGCGACATGTCACGCAGGATCAGCGCATGCGCACCAGCCTTGCGCGCTTCCTGCATCAGCCGCTCCGCTGCTGCCTCAGTGACCTCGCCATCGAGCGGCGGCGTGCACAGCGTGCCATAGGGCTGTGCGCTCACCAGCGCGGGCAGGGGGATTTTATAAGCGCGCCACAGCGAGACGACCGGCAACAGCCCGATCATCCGCGCCGGTCCGTCATAGGCGAGCGGAGCATCGCTGAAGGCGCTGAGCGCGAGCGCGCCTGTGCGGCCGCGAGCGGAGGCGCTCACCGCCAAGACCCAATCCGGCAGGTAGTAGGCATTCGGCTCGGCCACGTGCTCGGCGAGCGCGCGCCATTGGCTCATGGGAATATCGGCAAGCGGCGCGAGCGCGGGACTGCCGCTCGCCGGCGCACGCGCAGGCATGGCATCGTCGCTCGATGCGCGATCAATAACCGCTTTGTCGGCGATCTCGGCCACTTTCCCCGCTTCCCCGTGCGTGAGCGATGGAGGGACTGTCAACGTCGCCCCTCGTGATCGCGCTTACCGGAAAGCTAGCGGAAGAAATGCAAAATACGGTTGGTTCGGCGCTGCAATTTAAGCGGTACTGTTAACGGATCGTTCACCAAAAAGGGGCCGCCGAAATGCGTTCGGCGGCCCCTTTTGTCTTGTTCAGTGCTTACCAGCGATCGTCACCGACGCCAATACCCACGGTCCCGCCGGGCGTACGAATGCCGACACCCGCGCGCGGGCCGCCATCGTAGTAATCGCGGTCGCGATATTCGCGGCGCTCGATGTAACGCTCGCGCGGCATGTAGTTGTAGGAATCGCGGACGATCACGCGCCTACCGCCGCGGGTGCGATAGCAGTTCCCGTCATCGTCACACACCATGCGCACATGCTGCACGAGTTCAGGGTTGCTGTACTCCGTGGTGCTATAGATGTCCGTGGCCTTGGCAGCGCTGCCGACAGACAACGCGCCGACGCCGGCCAGCAAAGCGATTGCAAATGTCTTCATGGTTCCGCCTCCGCATAAGATACTGCCCTCTCGGCTGACAAAGCTGCGCGGAGGGTTTCGTTCCGAAGGAACTGGCTTAGCGCGATCGGTTCCGTTGCGCGCGCGCTTGTACCGAGGTGGAACAATTCAGTCGTCGGCGAACAGAGATCAGATCGGCTCGTAATTCTCCGTCGCGCAAGTATCGTCGCTGTCGATCCGGCGGCGGTCGGCGATGGCGCCTTCATTGATGAAGACGCGATAGGTCTGCGTGCCCAAGGGCTGGCCCATCACCGATGTCAGTTCAGCGCGCACGCAGGCGGTCCATCCCAGTCCGCGCAGATCGTGCAGCGGCTGCGAGACACGAACATTGGCGGGACGCGACGTCGATACGAACACCGAGTCCAGTTTTTCGCTGACCAGCCGCTTGATATCGGGCGGCGCTTCAAGCGGCGGCGGCTCGGCCTCCCTGGCGCGCAAGAACGCCGGCATTGGCAGCGGCGAGCGGCTATCCACGAAGCCGCAACCGGCCAGCGTAGCCGCCAAACCTAACAGCAATGTAATGCGAGCGTTGTCCCACCCCATTCGAGGTACTTACCCTGCGCGAATAAACTTGGCTGCCCCCGAACGGCGCGCTATCGATCAACTATTGCTGAATTGGTCCGGGGCACGCCATGCTGCCGTTTTCCAGTATGAAGATACCGGGGCGGAGTGGCAGGGAGAGAGTAACAATGCGCAAGTTAACGGTCGCCGCGGCGGTATTGGCGCTGATGGCGATGCCAGCCCATGCCCAGATGGGCGGCAAGCGGCATCGCGGCGACGCGGCCGGAAGCAAGCAGGACAGCAAGCCGAAGGTCGACGAGAAGGCTTACAAGGCCGCGCTCGAACGCATCCCCGAGCCCAAGGAGAAATACGATCCCTGGGGCGTGGCGCGGCCGACGGAGCCTGCGAAGAAATCGAAGTGATCTGACGGCAATCCATCGTCGAATAATGCGGCAATGTCGATGGGGTCGTGCGACACGTGAGCCGGCGCATGAACCTTGCCGTCAAACCTCACGACCAATCCGGCAAGCCATCGCATTGCCGGAGATCGTTCGATGTCGCGCCGCTCGCTCGCCAGACTGCTTGTTTCCGCTGCCGTGCTGCTCGGCGCCTGTCCCGCTTTGGCCGAGAACCGGCTGGCGCTGGTGATCGGACAATCCGCCTACAAATCAGTGCCGGTGCTGCCCAACCCGGCCAATGACGCCAAGGCGATGACGCAACTTCTCACAGATTCGGGCTTCCAGGTGCTATCGGCGTCCGACCTCTCGCAGAATGAATTGCGGGCCAAAGTCAGCGAATTCGCCGGCGAGGTCGCGGCGAAGGGCGCCGACACGGTGGCGCTGGTGTTCTATGCCGGACACGGCCTGCAGGTCGATGGCGAGAATTTCCTCGTTCCGACCGACGTCGATCCGAAGCGCGAGGCCGACATTCCGATCCAGGCGGTGCGCCTCAATGATGTCCTGAACACGCTGAATTCGGTGCCGAGCAAGATGCGCATCCTTCTGCTCGATGCGTGCCGCAACAATCCGTTCCCGCAGCTCAAGAGCGCCGGCCAGGGACTTGCGATTGTCGACGCCAAGACCGGCGCGCCCGGCACCTTCGTGTCGTTCTCGACCTCGCCCGGTGCGGAAGCCGAAGACGGCGACGGCAGCAACAGTCCCTACACGACGGCGCTGCTCGCGGCAGCGAAAGAGCCGGCGCCGATCGAGGAGACCCTCAAGCGCGTTCGTGTCGCGGTGAACAAGGCGACGGCTGGCCGGCAGACGCCGTGGGACAGTTCGTCGTTGACCGAAGATTTCCGCTTCGTAGCTGATGCCGCCGGCACCAACACTGCCGCGCCGAAACTCGCATCGGCCAAGCGCACGGTCGAGGAGTGGAAGCGCGATTTGCAGGGCAAGCCGGTCGACACGGCCAATGAGATCATCGTCGCCGACGGCACCGACGAGGCCTATGAAGCCTTTGCTGCGCTCTATGCCTCGACGCCGCGCGGGCTGCAGGCGCGTGATTGGCTCGATCGCCATCGCCGCATGGTGGCCTGGAACAACGCCGTCCTGATCAACACCGCGGCCGGTTATCGCGCGTTCCTCGCCCAATATCCGGACAGCGATCTCACCGCGACCGCGCGCAAATTGGAGGAGCGGCAGCGCAACCGCCCGAACATGGCGCTGGCTCTCGCAGCGCCCGTCAGCGTGCCCGCGACCAACGCCGCGCTGACCTGTCCCTGCAACGCGCCGTCGCAACCGGCGCCGATCAAGAGGGTCGATACGCCGGCCAGGAAGCGCGCCGAGCCGGCGCCGCCCAAGCGCGCCAGCACGCCGCCGCGCCGCTTCGTCGAGGAGGAGGACGTCGTGGTCGTGCGCCGTCCGCCGCCGCGCGTCGTCTACGAACCCGCCGGACCGCCGGTCTCGATCGGAATCGGGATCGGCGTCGGCGGTGGCTATGGCCGGCCCGGCGGCTATGGTGGCTATGGCGGCCGCGGCGGCGATGGCTGGAGCGGTCGCAGGAGTGGATACTGACCAGGTAATGGCGTAAATCATCCGGGGAAGGTGCAGCAGTCCATGACCGCATCTTCAGCGGGACGCCATGCGCCATCTCGTCCGCCTGCTTGCCGTGTTGTGTGTCGCGACGCCGGCCCTTGCATGGGAGCATTGGGGTGGCGATCGCGGCGGATCGCGCTTCTCGCCGCTCAAAGAGATCACGCCTGACAATGTCGCCAACCTGATCCGCGCCTGGGAATTCCGGACCGGCGATCTCGACCGCCGCGCGCCAGAGGTGATGCGGCGGACGAAATTCCAGGCGACGCCGCTGTTCGTCGAAGACAGCCTGGTGTTCTGCTCGCCGTTCAACGAGGTGATCGCGCTCGATCCCGGGAGCGGCGCGCAGAAGTGGCGCTACGATCCCGGTATCAGCACCCGCCAGCGTCCCGCCAACCGCTATGTCTGCCGCGGCGTCGCCTATTGGGTCGACGACAATGCGCCTGCGGGGGCCGTTTGCCGATCGCGGATATTCATGGGCACCAACGATGCCCGTCTGATCGCACTCGATGCCAAGAGCGGGATTCGTTGCACCGGTTTCGGCAATGCCGGCGAGGTCAGGCTCGATATCGGCATGACGCTGGAATGGCCGGGCGAATTTCAGGTGACCTCGCCGCCGGTGGTTGGCCGCGGCGTGATCGTGGTCGGCTCTGCGATCGGCGACAACCGCCGCGTCGACGCACCGCGCGGCGTGGTGCGCGCCTTCGATGCGCGCAGCGGAGCACCGCGCTGGAATTTCGATCCGCTGCGGCATGACGGCATTGAGGCGGGCCACGCCAATGTCTGGGCGCCGATGTCGGTGGATGAAGTGCGCGGCCTGCTGTTCCTGCCGACGACGTCGCCGAGCCCGGATTTCTGGGGCGGCAAGCGTTCGGGCAACAACGAGCATGCCAACTCGGTCGTCGCGCTGCGGATCGAGACGGGTGAACTGGTGTGGTCGTTCCAGACCGTGCATCACGATCTATGGGACTACGACCTGCCGGCGCAGCCGACGCTGGCGCGGATCGATGTCAGCGAAGCGATGCGCGATGTCGTGATCCAGCCGACCAAGCAAGGCTTCCTCTTCGTGCTCGACCGTAACAGCGGCAGGCCGGTGTGGCCGGTCGAGGAGCGCGCGGTGCCGCAAGGCACGGCGGAGGGCGAGAGGCCTTCGCCGACGCAGCCATTCCCGACCCATGTGCCGACGCTGGTGCCACAGAAGATCTCGGTCGACGACGCGTTCGATCCGTTTCCGCTGCTCGGCCGCTCCACCTGCAAGGAGCAATTTGCAAGCGCGCGCAGCGAGGGCCTGTACACGCCGCCATCGACGCAAGGCACGCTGTTGTTTCCATTCACCGGCGGCGGCGTGAACTGGGGCGGCGTCGCGTTCGATCCGGTCCATCAGATCCTCTACGCCAATGTCAGCCGTGCCGTGCATCTGGTGAAGCTGATCCCGCGCGAGCAGGCGATTGGCTTCAATCCGCCGCCCGGCCATGATTTCGGCCGGCAGGAGGGCGCGCCTTTCGCGATGTCGCGCGCAGTGGTGATGTCGCCGCTCGGATTGCTGTGCAACAAGCCACCCTGGGGCGAGATGGTCGCGGTTGACCTCAGGGCCGGCAAGATTCTCTGGCGTTCGACGGTCGGCACGACGGAGGATCGCGCGCCGCTCGGCATTGCACGCCCCTGGGGCACGCCGCTGGTGAATGGCGTCGTGGTCACCGCGGGTGGGCTCGTCTTCACCGGCGCGATGGATGCTTATCTGCGCGCGTTCGATGCCAAAACCGGCCGGGAGTTGTGGCAGGGCCGGCTGCCGGTGCCCGGCGTTGCCAATCCCATGACCTATCTGTGGAGGGGCGAGCAATATGTCGTGATCAGCGCCGGCGGCCATTCGGAAGCGGGCACCACGATCGGCGACAGCGTAGTGGCTTTCCGTTTGCCGCGGCAGGGCGAAGCGCCATCGCTGTGGTCGCGCACGATCGACCGGCCGGGCGGACGCTTCCTAGGCGGTGCGATTTCGGCGGGGCTCGTTGTTGCGCTCATCGCGGCTGGGGCGTGGCGCTGGCGTCGCCGGAGCGATGCTCGCTAAGCAATGCTGTGCGGTCACAGCATTGCAAACGCGCTCGACACCATCGCCACCGGCTTGTTGTCGGTGGCGGAGAGCAGCGTGACGCGGCCGAAACTCATGGTGCGGCCGAGGCGGACGACCCGGGCGTCCGCCAGCACGTCGGCGGCACTGACCGCGCGCATGAAATGCGTGGTCTGGTCGACGGTGGTCATCGGCCGATAGCTGCGGTTGGCGGCGAGGTTGGCAATCACCATCGAGGTGTCCGCGAACGCCATCAGTGCCTGACCGCAGACGACGCCGCCGTTGCGGCACAGCCGTTCGGAGAACGGCATGCGCAAGAGCGCGCCGGGCTGCCAATCGGCGCCGGCCTCCTGCGGCGGCGCAGCATCAAAGCCCTCGATCGAGAGATTGAGATCGAGCACCCAGGGGGCGAAGACCTCGGCCAGCACCCGCCGCGCATCATCAATGCCGAATTCCGTGACCTCTTCCTGCTGCATGGGGTGCTCGTTCCTCTCCCTGGATGATGACGGTATTCTAGAGGGCATTTCGGGCAAGGGAACAGCAGGGCGGCCGGCTTGAAATTGCCAGACTTTTGGCGCCGGATCGCGCCCGAGGCGCTGCTTTGCGGTGCGGCTTGGGCGATGCTATACGCGAGGCCAATCCCCAGGGGAGTAGCAAGGGAGCATTTCATGAGAATTCTGGGCGCCATCGCTGTCGTGGCGATGCTGGCAACACCGGCCTACGCGCAAATATCGACCCCCCATATCAATCTGCTTTCCGACGGGCCGACGAAGACGCCGGACGAGATCGAGCAGGACCAGGTCAGGGACAAGGCCTACAGGGAATCGCTGAAGAAGATTCCGGATGCCAAGACCTCATCCGATCCGTGGGGTAATGTGCGGAGCGAGGCCCCCAAAGCCGCTACCCCGGCCAAGCCGAAGACCAAGACGGGCAGCGCGCAGCAGTAGCGCCGGCCCGCGCGGAGACTCGGATTCGGTCTCCGCTCGCCCTATATTTGGCCTGTCGTCACCTGGTTTGGAATTGCGACATGGCCTTGCGTCCGCGTGATCTCGCGAGCCGAATGGCCGCCCGGCGAAAGCGGGGCGACGGCTTCCTGCGCGAGACCTTTACCCTGCCACGCGACGAGGCGCGGTTGAAGGCGCGCGACTTCCTCAACCGGTATCCGAAGGCCGCCTATATGAGCGCGGTGGAAAGCTGGCGCGAATTGCCCGGCGACCGGATCGAATTCACGATGCGTCGTCTCGCCAGCGCCGATTGACGAGCCAGACTCCCAAACCGTGTTGATCTACTCCAGCGTTTTCGCGACCAGCCGGATCCGGAAGACCAGGCTCTTGGCCTCGTCCAGCAGTTCTATCTGCCACTCCGCATTTTCCTGAAGATGACGCGACACGCCGCCGATCATGTCGGCGCAGACACGCGTCATCTCCTTCCACGCAGCGTCGCGATCAGCGAACTCGGCACCGTCGTTGCAGATGCCGGTGCCGTCGGCGGTTCGGATGCGAAAGAAATAGAGCGGCATGAGATGGCACCGGCGCATCAATGGCCGCCGACCGGCAACCCACTGGGAGTAAAAACTCAGTGGAGGTCCTGACGGGGGAAAGATCAATCCCGGTTGTTTACGGGAGTGCTGTCAGCGCAATGATGAGCCTGCGGCGCTGCTCGCTTCGCGGCTGGCTTTCTTCAGCTCGCGGTCGATGCGTAACTGAACCCGTCGGATCGCGAGCAACTGAAGCTTCGCCTCGGTCTTGCCGGTCTTGATTGTATCGCCGATCTGAAACTGCCACTTCCACACACCGGGGGTGGCCGGTGTGACGGTATATTCGACGCCTTTATGGATCATCTTTTAGGCTCCGCGCACACCCGGCGGTATTCCGGGCCGAACGAATGTTGCGCCACCTTGCAGTCTGCCGAAGGGCAGTTGCCGCAGCCTTGCGCGATCCGATCGCCAGTCCCGGTATTCCCAAACCTCAATCGCCGTCCCCGAGTTTAACGCAGGTTAACATCGATCGAATTCGACCGTTCCAGCGGCTGCATATTTTTCCCAGGGTTTGGCAGTTCCGCTTGGACACGCCGTTGCCGACGCGGTCGATCAAACTGCGTCATGCGATGCGTGACGGAACCATCTCGAAACGTGGTAGCCGCGGCGGCCCTTGGGCAAGCTCGGACGCGTCCGGACCGACGAGCAACTTGTCGTCCGAGGAGCCGGAAGCACTCTACGATCCCGTCAGGTGTGGAGGGATACCGTCAAGCAGGCCCGTTCGAAAACTCGTGCGTTCTCGGGCAGATGCACCAAATCGCGAACATTTTGATGGAACTTTGTTCTTGTCCGGAGAACTACGGCGCCCGCGCGGGCTCGATCGGTACATGGACACCCAGTGCTCGCCCACATTGGGTTTCAGTCGCGGACGATCGCTGTCATCGGGGCGGAGCAATCGTAGCTGGGCGATGGGACTGCAGGCTGCGCGGGCTGTCGCTCCAGTGCTTGCCGTTGGCGGCGATCGGATGCCAGCGAGCAAGCCATTGCGCGCAAGCGTCGATCTGGAGCGCGTGTTCGAGGAACCTTCGCAAGGCACGCGACGAGCTTTGCGCGAGCGCCTGATCGATCGCAGTCGAGTTCACGACTGCTAGTTCTTCCCAACCATCTCGACGGGATGGCGGCCTTATTGCTGCAACTGCCATTGCTCGGCGTAGACAGCCAGCCGCTCATATTCTTCGGCGATCTTAAGCAGCCTTTCGCGCGAGCTACGGTACGCAAACGACTCTGCTTTGGTACGGGTTTCCTCCGCTTGCTCTCGCCAGTAGCGCGGGTCTTGCAGCGTGTTCCTCATGGCATTTCCCGTTCTGATCTGTCTGAAAGACAATTCCGGAACGGAAGAGATGCTCCCTCGCAAGGAAGGAAACCCGGATGCCCGCTAACTTGCGTTAAGCTCGAAAGGAACTTCGTTCTCGGTCGGAGAACTACGGATTGTCGCCCTCTCTCGGAAACGGCTCAAAGGTTTGACGTCCCAGGAACGTGTCAGGCTTTGCACTTTGTTCGAGGAGTTCGAAGGACTGGGCGACGATCTCGCGCGACCGTGTAGCGATGACATCGTCCTGTGTCCGGGAAGGGCGGCAAATATGAGTGCGCCAGTCGATCATGTTCGGGCTCCCTCAGATTTATGCAGGCGGGAGCGCGATTGGTCTCTCAGCCACCGACGCCTACGGGGCGGATCCGCTGCCGATGATGGACGGGCAACTCGGACGGTGCAGGTTTGGTTCGAAGTGGCTGGGGGCAAAAAGAACATATTGCGAACATGGAACAAAGGTGGTACAGAATTTCCAACGCAATAAACCATCGATTTCTTAATCGCGCCCCGTTTGTCCCGCTAGCGAATCCCCGTCATAAGGAGCACATCCAATGTCCGCCACTACGCTGCGTATTGTCGAAGGATCCTCTATGGATAAATCCAAAGCTCTGTCTGCTGCGCTGTCCCAGATCGAGCGCCAGTTCGGCAAGGGCTCGGTGATGAAGCTCGGCAAGAGCGACCGCTCGATGGATATCGAGACGGTATCGTCGGGGTCGCTTGGGCTCGACATCGCGCTTGGCGTCGGCGGCTTGCCGAAGGGACGTATCGTCGAGATCTACGGGCCGGAGTCGTCGGGCAAGACCACGCTGGCGCTGCACACGGTGGCGGAAGCGCAGAAGAAGGGCGGCATCTGTGCCTTCATCGACGCCGAACACGCGCTCGACCCGGTCTATGCGCGTAAGCTCGGCGTCAATATCGACGAGCTTCTGATCTCGCAGCCGGATACCGGCGAGCAGGCGCTGGAGATTTGCGACACGCTGGTGCGTTCGGGCGCGGTCGATGTGCTGGTGGTCGATTCGGTGGCGGCGCTGGTGCCCAAGGCCGAGCTCGAAGGCGAGATGGGCGATGCGCTGCCCGGCCTGCAGGCGCGCCTGATGAGCCAGGCGCTGCGCAAGCTCACCGCCTCCATCAACAAGTCCAACACCATGGTGATCTTCATCAACCAGATCCGCATGAAGATCGGCGTGATGTACGGCTCGCCCGAGACGACCACCGGCGGCAATGCGCTGAAGTTCTACGCTTCCGTTCGCCTCGACATCCGCCGCATCGGCGCGATCAAGGAGCGCGACGAGGTGGTCGGCAACACCACGCGCGTGAAGGTGGTGAAGAACAAGCTGGCGCCGCCGTTCAAGCAGGTCGAGTTCGACATCATGTATGGCGAAGGCGTCTCCAAGATGGGCGAAATCCTCGACCTCGGCGTCAAGGCCGGCATCGTCGAGAAGTCCGGCGCCTGGTTCTCCTATGACAGCCAGCGGCTCGGTCAGGGCCGCGAGAACTCCAAGGCGTTCCTCCGCTCCAACCCCGATATCACCAGCAAGATCGAGCTTGCGATCCGGCAGAACTCCGGCCTGATCGCCGAGCAGATCCTCGCGGGCACCCCCGAGCGTGACGCCGACGGCGAGGAGCCGGCGGAAGAGTAAGTTTTTTCGAAATATCCGATTTCTTCGCGGGAAGCGGGCGCTGAGGACGTTGAGTTGCCGACGTCTTCGGCGCCCGTTTTGTTTTTTGCGCGATTGCCGAGGGGGCCATGAAGCGCCTGATCCTGACCAGTTCGTCCGGCTACGGCCTCATGCGCATGGACCTCGCTGAAGCTGTCATTCCTTTCACCACTCGTCTTGTATGGGGGCGCTTGCCGTCTCCCGACGATCTCGCCACCTATGTCGCCGCGCGTTCGGAGCAACACGGTCCGGGATCTCATTGGTCGGACTTCGTCGGCGAGTTTCGCAACGACAGCGAAGCTCGCAAGGACCTCGCCTTGGTCGACTTCTGCAAGCCATACAAGACTATCGAACTATGGTTTGATCCAGAGCCCGATGATCAGTTGAAGCTGATCTTGCTGCTTGATTTCTTTCGTTCCTACCCGGAAACAGCAGCCAAGTTGAAGTTGCGCATTGTCGACTTCGATCTGATCATGATGGACCACGAGGGGCCGGCCGCGCAGCACGTTCGCAAAGTCGATGTTACCGGGGCAATGCTTGAAACGGGAAGCATGAGCTGGCAGGCGTATAGGGCGCCGACGTCAGAACCTTGCTTTCACCTCCTGGGCAAGGATTTGAGTGCGCTGCCGATGCTCAGGCGAACTCTGATTGATCTGCTCGAAGAGCTTCCCTCGGCTTCCACCGGGCTGGGTGCTACGGAAATGCGGATGCTGGAGCTGATCTCAAGGGGCTATGCGAACATCAACCCGCTTTTCCACCTCAGGAAGCTTCGCCAAACGCGCGTCTTCAACGAGTGGGAGCGGGGTTACCTGCTTGACGGGCTTGGGCTCGGCCCGACGCCTGCGGTCGCGGGACTCGACGAAGAGCTGCGGACGATCAGACGGGATAACTTGCGGGACCGGCATACGGCGCTCCTGCGTAGCCGGCTGTCGCTCACTAAGTTTGGCAAGGCCGTCGTCGCCCACAAGGAAGATTTCAGCCGCCACAACCCGATCGACCGCTGGTGGGGCGGCACACATTTGACCAACGATAACCTCTGGCGCTGGAATCCGAGGCTCGTCGCGCCGTGACACGGCCGTAGGATGGTAGAGCGCAGCGAAACCCATCATTGCCGCCAAGCGCACGGGCGCGATGGGTTTCGCTGCGCTCTACCCATCCTACAATTCTGCAATTTCGAGGTTCCGGGGCCGCGCCATTGCGCGCCCCGGAATGACGGCGTCACCTCACTCCGCGGCCTGTGCGTAGTCGCTGACCGGCGGGCAGGAGCACACCAGGTTGCGGTCGCCGTAGACATTGTCGACGCGGCCGACCGGGCTCCAATATTTGTCTGACCGGGAGACGCCGTCGGGGAAGCAGCCCTCAGTGCGGCTATAGGCGCGATTCCATTCGTCGTCGGCGATATCGTGCACGGTGTGCGGCGCGTTCCGGAGCGGTGAGGCTTCGACCTTGAAGCGGCCGCTCTCGATCTCGGCGATCTCCTGGCGAATCGCGATCATGGCATCACAAAAACGATCGATCTCGGCCTTGGATTCCGATTCCGTCGGCTCGATCATCAGCGTGCCCGGCACCGGGAAGCTCATGGTCGGCGCGTGGAAGCCGTAATCGATCAGGCGTTTTGCAATGTCGTCGACGGTGACGCCCGCCGAGGTCTTCAGTGGCCGCGGATCGACGATGCATTCATGCGCGACGCGGCCCTTGGCGTTGCGGTACAGCACCGGGAAATGCGCCTGCAGGCGCGCGGCGATGTAGTTGGCATTGAGGATCGCGATCTCGGTGGCGCGCGTCAGGCCTTCGCCGCCCATCATCAGGATGTAGATGTAGGAGATGGTCAGGATCGACGCCGAGCCGAACGGCGCGGCCGACACCGGCCCGACCGGATGGGGCGTGGCGCCATCGGTTGCGGGATGGCCGGGCAGATAAGGCGCCAGATGCGCCCGCACGCCGATCGGGCCCATGCCGGGGCCGCCACCGCCATGCGGAATGCAGAACGTTTTGTGCAGATTGAGATGGCTGACGTCGGCACCGTAATCGCCGGGCCGCGACAGTCCGACCTGCGCGTTCAAATTGGCGCCGTCGAGATAGACCTGTCCGCCATGGGCATGCACGATATCGCAGATCTCGCTGATGTGCTCCTCGAACACGCCATGCGTCGACGGATAGGTGATCATCACAGCCGCAAGATTCGCCGAATGCTTCTCCGCCTTGGCGCGGAGATCGTTGACGTCGACGTCGCCGCGCGCATCGCAGGCGACCACCACGACGTCCATGCCGGCCATCGCGGCGGATGCCGGATTGGTGCCGTGGGCGGAGGAGGGGATCAGGCAAATCTTACGATGCGCCTCGCCGCGCGCGGCATGATAGCCGCGGATCGCGAGCAGGCCGGCATATTCGCCTTGCGCCCCGGAATTCGGCTGCAGCGACACCGCGGCATAGCCGGTGATGTCGCACAGCCATTTTTCCAATCGCGTAAACAGCGCCTGATAGCCCTTGGCCTGATCTGCCGGCGCGAACGGATGCAGGCTGCCGAACGCCGGCCAGGTCAGCGGCACCATCTCCGTGGTCGCGTTCAGCTTCATCGTGCAGGAGCCGAGCGGGATCATCGCGCGATCGAGCGCGAGGTCGCGATCGCTCAGCTTGCGCATGTAGCGGAGCAGCTCGGTCTCGGAGCGATGCGCGTGGAACACGGGATGGGTCAGGAACGCGGTGGTGCGCTTCAATTCCGTTGGCAGCGCCTCGCGCGCGCCCGTCTCGATGCCGGCATAGGCAAGCGTACCGCCGAATGCGCGCCACACCGCCTCGATGATTTCGGGCGTCGTGGTCTCGTCAACGGCGATGCCGAGCGTACTGTCGCCAATCCGCAGATTGATCTTCTCCGTGCGCGCACGAACGACGATCTCGCTCTGCTTCGCGCCGACCTCGACGGTCAGCGTGTCGAAGAACGCCTCGCGCGTCGGCGCAAAGCCGAGCTTGCGCAATCCCGCCGCCAGCACGGACGCGCGGCGATGCACATTGCGCGCGATATGAGTGAGGCCCTCGGGGCCGTGATAGACCGCGTACATTGAGGCGATCACGGCGAGCAGCACCTGTGCGGTGCAGATGTTGGAGGTCGCCTTCTCGCGGCGGATATGCTGCTCGCGGGTCTGCAGCGCCAGCCGGTAGGCAGGCATCCCGCGCGAATCCACTGACAGACCGACGATGCGGCCGGGCAGCGAGCGCTTCAACGCATCGCGCACCGCCATGTAGGCGGCATGCGGGCCGCCATAGCCCATCGGCACGCCGAAGCGCTGCGCCGAGCCGATCGCGATGTCGGCGCCGAGCTCGCCCGGCGACGCCAGCAGCGTCAGCGCCAAAAGATCGGCGGCGACGATCGCGAGCGCGCCCTTGGCACGCAGCGCTGCGATCACGGGCCGCAGGTCGCGCACCGCGCCTGATGTGCCGGGATACTGCAGGAGGGCGCCGAGCACGTCGGCCTTGTCGAGATCGGTGAGGGGATCGCCGACGATCAGGCTCCAGCCCAGCGGCTCGGCGCGGGTGCGCAGCACCGCAAGCGTCTGCGGATGGACTTCGTGGTCGACGAAGAATGCCTGCGCCTTCACCTGCGAGTGTCGCTCGGCAAGGGCCATCGCTTCGGCCGCAGCGGTTGCCTCGTCGAGCAGCGAGGCGTTGGCAACGTCGAGCCCGGTGAGGTCGCAGATCATGGTCTGGAAGTTGAACAGCGCTTCCAGCCGGCCCTGGCTGATCTCGGGCTGATAGGGCGTGTAGGCCGTGTACCAGGCCGGATTTTCCAGGATGTTGCGCTGGATCACCGCCGGCAGGATCGTGCCGGAATAGCCTTGGCCGATCAGCGAGGTGAACACCTGGTTCTGCGCGGCCAGCTCGGTCATGTGGGCCAGCGCCTCGGTCTCGCTCAGCGCACGGCCGAGATCGAGCGGGGCCTTCTGCCGGATTGATGAGGGCAGCGTCTCGCCCATCAGCGCGGCGAGGCTGGTGGCGCCGACGGTCTGCAGCATCGCATCGACGTCGCGCGGCGAGGGGCCGATGTGGCGGCGCACGAAGGTGGCCGCGGCTTCACTGGTCGGTTTGAACGGCGCGTTCATGGCAACCTCTCAGGCGGTGTGGGCTTTGTAGGCGGCTTCGTCCATCAGGCCGCCGAGTTCGCCCTTGTCGGCGATCTTCAGCTTGAAGAACCAGGCCTTGCCTGCGGCATCCGAATTGACCAGCGCCGGCTCGGCGGCGAGCGCATCATTGACCTCGAGCACTTCGCCCGAGATCGGCGCGTACACGTCGGAGGCCGCTTTCACGGATTCGACGACGGCGGCGGCTTCCGCCTTCTTTAGCGCGCGCCCGACCTTCGGCAGCTCGACGAACACGACGTCGCCGAGCTGCTGCTGCGCGTAATCGGTGATCCCGATCGTGGCGACATCGCCCTCGATGCTGAGCCATTCGTGGTCGGACGTGTAGAGCGTCGTCATGAAAAGTGTCCTCTAGCGTTTATAGGTGTTGGGAACGAAAGGCGTGGCGGCGACCGCAAGCGGCAGGCGCTGGCCGCGCACCTCCGCAAAAACATTGGTGCCGATGGCGGAGAGCGGGGTGGGCAGGTAGCCCATCGCGACCGGTGCATTGAGGCTGGGGCCAAAGCCGCCCGACGTCACCTTGCCGATCGCCGCGCCCGTATCAGCATCGGCAAACAGCGGCGCACCCTCGCGCACCGGCGCGCGTCCCTGCGCCTTCAAGCCGACGCGGCGGCGCGGGGCGCCATGCTCGAACTGGTCGAGGATCTTGTCCGCGCCCGGAAAGCCGCCGGCGCGGGCGCCGCCCTTGCGGCGGCTCTTCTGGACCGACCATTCCAGCGCGGCTTCGACCGGCGTGGTCGTGGTGTCGATGTCGTGGCCGTAGAGGCAGAGCCCGGCCTCGAGCCGGAGGCTGTCGCGCGCGCCGAGCCCGATCGGCAACACATCCGGATTATCCAGGAGTTGGGTCACCAGCGCTTCGGCATGCTCCGCGGGAACGGAGATTTCAAACCCGTCCTCGCCGGTGTAACCGGAGCGGGAGACGAAGCAGTCGAACTCAGCGACGCGGCGCGGGCCGGCGTCCATGAACTTCATCGACGGCGCGTCTGCACAAATTTTCGCCAGCGCCGATTCGGCCCTGGGCCCCTGCAGCGCAATCAGCGCGCGGCCCGACAGCGAATCGATATCGCAGGCATCGGACAAATGTCGCCGGAGATGCGTCTCGTCCTCGGCCTTGCAGGCCGCATTCACCACCAGGAACAGGTGATCACCGAAATTCGCGACCATGAGGTCGTCGAGGATGCCGCCGTCGGCGTTGGTGAACTGGGCATAGCGCTGCCGTCCCGGCGCGACGCCGAGGATGTCCTGCGGCACCAGCCGCTCCAGCGCCAAAGCTGCGTCGGAAACCTTGCCGGATTTCGGCCGCAGCGCGAGCTGGCCCATATGGGAGACGTCGAACAGCCCGGCGGCGGCGCGCGTATGAAGGTGCTCCTTCAGCACCCCGGCGGGAAACTGCACGGGCATCTCGTAGCCCGCGAACGGCACCATCTTGCCTCCGCGGGCGAGGTGCAGCGCATAAAGCGGAGTGCGTTTGAGGTCGGATTCGTCTCGCGCAAGCATTGTAGGGCCCTCGCGGTTCCCTGGGGACCATCCCCTGGAAACCCAAAAGCCCCATCTGTCGCTTTGCCTGAGAGTATTATCCCGTCGGCGGGCGCGCCCGGCTTGAAGCCTCACGCGCCTCTTTCCAGATGTCAGTGGTCACGCGGTCCTTTTGCCTGAGAGTTTCCGGGGCGGTTGCTCCTTCGGCGCCGGCTCAAGGCCGGTCTCTCCCGACGTGACTGATACTAGATAAGAGGGAAACACGGCGCGGCCAAGGCTGTCAACGCGGCTGCGGCAACTATCAACGGCCGGTTTACGCGATCGCGGCAAGCCTATGATGTGCTTGCACAGTTTCTGGACACCGCCGTGCGCCTTGTCTAAAAGCGTTCGGCCGGAAGATTAACCCTTTTGTGGCGGATTCCGGGCCCCTTTTCCGGTTGGATGGCTATGAGCAGCGTCAACGACATCAGGTCGACCTTTCTGAATTTCTTCGCGAAGAACGGCCACGAGATCGTGCCGTCGTCGCCGCTGGTTCCGCGCAACGACCCGACGTTGATGTTCACCAATGCCGGCATGGTGCAGTTCAAGAACGTCTTCACCGGCGTCGAGAAGCGCCCCTATCAGCGCGCGACCACCTCGCAGAAATGCGTGCGCGCCGGGGGCAAGCACAATGACCTCGACAATGTCGGCTACACCGCGCGCCATCACACCTTCTTCGAGATGCTCGGCAACTTCTCGTTCGGCGATTACTTCAAGGATCGCGCGATCGAGCTGGCCTGGAACCTGGTCACCAAGGAATTCGGGCTCCCGAAGGACAAGCTGACGGCGACCGTCTATATCGACGATGACGAGGCCTTCAATCTCTGGAAGAAGATCGCCGGCCTGCCGGAATCGCGCATCATCCGCATCGCCGGCTCCGACAATTTCTGGCAGATGGGCGATACCGGCCCGTGCGGCCCGTGCTCGGAAATCTTCTACGACCATGGCGACAAGGTCTGGGGGGGGCCGCCCGGCTCGGCGGAGCAGGACGGCGACCGCTTCATCGAGATCTGGAATCTCGTGTTCATGCAGTTCGAGCAGCTCGCGGGCGGCGTGCGCAATCCGCTGCCGAAGCCCTCGATCGACACCGGCGCGGGGCTGGAGCGCGTCGCCGCCGTGCTGCAGGGCGTCCACGACAATTATGACATCGACCTGTTCGTCTCGCTGATCCGCGCCATCGCCGATCTCACTGGCGCCGATCCCAAAGGCGAGCAGAAAGCCTCGCTGCGCGTGATCGCCGATCACCTGCGCGCGTCCTCGTTCCTGATCTCCGACGGCGTGCTGCCCTCCAACGAAGGCCGCGGTTACGTGCTGCGCCGCATTATGCGCCGCGCGATGCGCCATGCGCAGCTCCTCGGCGCGCGCGAGCCGTTGATGCATCGCCTCGTCTGGGCGCTGGTCCGCGAGATGGGCCAGGCGTATCCGGAACTGGTGCGCGCTGAGAAACTGATTGAAGAGACACTGCGGCTGGAAGAGACCCGCTTCCGCAAGACCTTGGAGCGCGGTCTTGCCATTCTCGATGAGAAGAGCGCCGGCCTGAAAAAGGGCGACATGTTCGATGGCGACACTGCGTTCACGCTCTACGACACCTATGGTTTCCCGCTCGACCTGACCCAGGACGCACTGAAGTCGCGCGGCATCAGCGTCGATCAGGCCTCCTTCACCGACGCGATGGAGCGCCAGCGCGAGAAGGCGCGTGCGGCCTGGGCCGGAAGCGGCGAGGCTGCGACCGAGAGCATCTGGTTCCCGCTGCGCGAGAAGCTCGGCGCGACCGAATTCTTGGGCTACGAGACCGAGCGTGCCGAGGGCGTGGTCGCGGCACTGGTGAAGGACGGCGCCGAGGTCGACGGCCTGAAGGCCGGCGAGAGCGGCGCGGTGGTCCTGAATCAGACGCCGTTCTATGCGGAGTCCGGCGGCCAGGTCGGCGACACCGGCCTGCTCACCGGCGAGGGCGTCACCTTCCGCGTCACCGACACCCAGAAGAAGGCCGGCGATCTCTTCGTCCACATCGGCCAGGTGGAGCAGGGCACGCTGAAGGCCGGCACCGCGCTGCAACTCGACGTCGATCACGGCAGGCGTTCGGCGATCCGGCGCAACCACTCCGCGACGCACCTCCTGCATGAGGCGTTGCGGCAGGTGCTCGGCGACCACATCGCCCAGCGCGGTTCGCTGGTGGCGCCGGACCGGCTGCGCTTCGACTTCGTGCACCCGAAGCCGATCACGGCGGAGGAACTCGCCCGGGTCGAGGACATCGCCAATGACGTGGTGCTCGAGAACGACGAGGTCACCACCCGCGTCATGGCGGTCGATGACGCCCGCGAAGCCGGCGCCCGCGCTCTGTTCGGCGAGAAGTATGGCGACGAGGTCCGGGTGGTCTCGATGGGCAAGGGCCCGCGCGAGCAGGGCCAGAACGCGTTTGGCTGGTCGGTGGAATTGTGCGGCGGCACCCATGTGCGGCGCACCGGCGACATCGGCCTGATCTCGGTGACCAGCGAGAGCGCGGTCGCCTCTGGCGTCCGCCGCATCGAGGCGCTGACGGGTAGCTACGCCCGCAAGCATGCCAACGACACCATCGCGCTGGCGAAGACCGCGGCGCAGGAGCTGCGCACTTCGGTCGAGGACGTGCCGGCGCGCATCGCCTCATTGATGGAAGAGCGCAAGAAGCTCGAGCGCGACCTGTCGGATGCGCGCAAGAAGCTTGCGATGGGCGGCGGCGCCGCCTCGAACGGCGGGGACGCCGGCGTGCGCGAGGTTGGTAACGTCAAGCTGCTGGCGCGCGCGGTCGAGGGCGTCGAGACCAAGGACCTCAAGAGCCTGGTCGACGACGGCAAGAAACAGATCGGCTCCGGCGTAGTCGCGATCGTCGGCGTCACCGAGGACGGCAAGGCCGGCATCGTGGTCGGCGTCACCGCCGATCTCACCTCGCGTTTCAACGCGGTCGATCTGGTGCGCAAGGGATCGGAGGCGCTCGGCGGCAAGGGCGGCGGCGGCCGGCCCGACATGGCGCAGGCCGGAGGACCTGACGGTGGGAAGGCCAATGCGGCGCTATCCGCGATCGAGCAAGCTTTGGCCGGCGTGTAAAGCATGATCCGGAAAAGTGGACCCGGTTTTCCGAAGAGATCATGCTCAAGCAAAGAGATGAGATCGTGATGCGATTCCGTCTAATCGCATCACGATCTCATTGACCATGCCGGGCAAGCGCGAGACCGGTGCCCCTGAGTTGCGGGACCGGCTCTACGAGCTGCTCGAACACGATCATCTGCCTTATACGCCCGGCGCGCGCCTGGTCGGGCTGCTGGTCCTGATCATCGCCATCGATGTGCTGGCGGCGATCCTGGCGTCGGTGCCGGAGTTCGACGCCTCGTTCGGGACGCTGTTCACGACCATCGAGGTCGCCGCGGTCATCGTGTTCGCGCTGGAATATGCGGTGCGGATCTGGAGCGTGGCCGGTCACTCCCTGCACGCGACGACGGCCGTGCGGGCGCGGCTCGAATATGTGTTCTCGAGCTTCGGCATCATCGACCTCATCGCGTTCGTGCCGTCGGCGATCGCGCTGATGCTGGGCGACAAGACCGCGGTGGTGATGTTCGGCATGCTGCCGTTCTTGAAGCTGGTGCGCTATTCGCCGGCGATGCGCTCGCTGCTGGCGGCGCTGCACGCCGAGCGGCGCACGCTGGTCGGCTGCCTCGTGATCCTCGCAGGCGCAGTGCTGCTGTTCGCTTCGCTGCTCTACGCCATCGAGCACAAGGTCCAGCCGGACAAGTTCGGCACCATCCCGCAGGCGATGTGGTGGGCGATGGTGACGCTCGGCACCGTCGGCTATGGCGACGTGATTCCGGTGACGCCGCTCGGCAAGATCGTCACGACGTTCGCGATCGTGTTCGGATTTGCCATGATCGCGCTCCCGGTCGCGATCATCTCGACCGCCTTCGCCGACGAGGTGCGCCGGCGCGATTTCGTCGTCACCTGGGGCATGCTGGCGCGGGTGCCGCTGTTCTCCCATCTCGGCGCCGCCGAGATCGCGGATATCATGCGCCTGTTGCGCGCCCAGACCATCGAACAGGGCGAAGTGCTGGTCCGCCGCGGCGACGTCGCGTCCTCGATGTATTTCATCACCGCAGGCGAGGTGGAGATCGAATTGCCGAGCCAGCGGGTCCGGCTGTCCGACGGCACCTTCTTCGGCGAGATCGCATTGCTCAAGCGCACCAGCCGCTCCGGCACCGTGACAGCGACACGCAAGACGAGGCTGCTGGCGCTCGACGCGCAGGATTTCCACGCTTTGATCGAACGCCTGCCGGCGCTGGCCGCGCATGTGAAGGAAACGGCAGAGGCGCGGATCGCCGACACCGGGGAAGTCAGCAAGGGCGATATCGCCGCGGCCGAGATCGCACAGGCGGAGCTGGCTGGGAGCAGCAGCGGAAACGACGATCAGGCTGTGCATTCAAAAGATCATGCCCGCTGAATCCTGAAGAGCGGCGCAAGAGCAGACAAGCCAATATCGACGCAGGAGGCAACCTCGTCAGAGCGGCAGCTTCTTGGCGCAAAGCAGACGTCTGGTCGGATCCTCGCGCCTCGGATGCGCCAATAAGGAACGGCTGCGGCTATCAGAACACGTCGATCGGCTGCTCCGCCAGTGCGTTCGTTGCGAAGAGGTTCGACCAATGGCGGGGGCTGCAATTCATTTGGCGTCTACGGCCACAGCGCAGCCCATCCCAAGCATCTAGGGTCAGTTTCGTGAGGTAACCGGAGGTCAGGTCACACCATAGCCTGAGCATGGTGTCGAACAGGTTGCCTACGCGCCCCTAACAAATCAAGGACTCTCAGAATGAACACACCTCGACTTTCACGGCGCGCAGCGCTTGTGCTCGCGCTCGCCACCTCGGCCCTGTTCCTTGCGCCTGTGGCGAGTGCCGAGCCGCTGCCGGCCGACGCGATCGTCGGAGTTTGGGAGGCGGATGACGGCACGGTCAAGCTCGACATGTACAAGGCCGGATCGGAAATCCAGGCGCGCATGCTCTACGGGAACGAGATCGTCGAGGCCGACAACGTTACCTTCAAGAAGGACGCCAACAACCCTGACCCCGCGCTGCGTTCGCGCTCGCTTAAAAATGTCGTCGTCGTGACGGGTCTCCGCTGGGCCGACGGCGAGTGGAGCGGCGGTTCGATCTACGATGCCTCCTCCGGACGCACCTACAACTGCAAGGCGGCGCTCAAGGACGGCAAGATGCACCTAAGGGGGTTTCTGGGCATTTCGGCCATGGGACAGACCAGGGTCTTCCATCGCGTTCGCGGATGACGCGCTCGACGCAACAAGCCAGAAACCGGTGTTCGGGGCCGCACGGCGGCTCCAGCATCCGAGACCGTTAGAGGCGTCCCGCCGTGTTCTGGATCTCGGCCTGGTTGGGATTGTCATCCAGTGCCTCGGAGAAAAATTCCTGCCGCTGTTAACTCTCTGTTTGGCTTCGCTGGCGTCGGTTGGCGCAATGTGCAAGTCTTTTGGCGGACTTCGTCAGTGTCGCGGCGCCTGGAGGCCGTAGGGTTAGCCAACCACTGAGAGGTTGAGATGACTGATAGACGCAAGAAGACAGCATTTGTGACCGGGGCGTCCTCGGGCATGGGCAAGGAAATCGCAAAACGCCTGATCAAGGACGGCTTTCAGGTGTACGTCGCCGCGCGCCACATCGACAAGATGGATGACCTGGTCGAGCTCGGAGCCAGGGCGTTGCGCATGGACATCTCAAAGGAGGTCGAAATCAAGGCGGCGGTCGACGCCATTCTCAGCGAGGTGAACGGTGTCGATGTGCTCGTCAACAACGCCGGCTTCGGCCTGTATGGTCCCGTCGAGGACGTCAGCATCGAGGAGGCGCGATATCAGTTCGAGGTCAATCTGTTCGGTGCCGCCCGCCTGACGCAGCTTCTGCTGCCGAAGATGAGGGAGAAGCGCGCCGGCACCATCATCAACATCACCTCGATGGGCGGCAAGATCTATACTCTGTTGGGCGCCTGGTATCACGCCACCAAGCATGCGCTCGAAGGCTGGTCGGATTGCCTCCGGCTCGAGCTCGCCGCCTTCGGCATCAAGGTCGTGGTGGTCGAGCCCGGCCTGATCGAGACGGGGTTCGGCGACGTGGTCGCCAATGGGCTGCTCAAGCGGTCGGGTGCAGGTCCCTACGCCAAGCTGACCCAGGCGGTCGCGAAGTCGACCCGCGATGCGTACGGCCAGGGCCGCGGCACCGATCCGAGCGTGATCGCCAATGTCGTGTCCAAGGCCGTAAGGGAGAGTAAGCCGCGCACGCGCTACGTTGCGGGCAAATACGCCCAGCCGATGATCAAGATCCGCGAATGGTTCGGCGACCGCATGTTCGATCGCGTGATCATGAGCCAGATGCGCTAGGACCAGCCATGAGTGGAGCGGCCGCAGACAGATGCAAGGTGCCACAGGCCTTCTGGCAGACGGTCGAGCGCATCGGCGTGCCGGCGCCCGTTCTGCTGCGGCAGGCGCGCCTGCCGGCGACCTTGCACCTGAACGAGCAGGGGCATGTCACCACGGATCAGTTCTTTGCTCTCTGGAAGGCCCTCGAGGAGCTGAAGCCGGAGCCCGGGCTCGGAATCGAGCTGGTGCAGCGGACCGACACGGCGGTGCATCCCCCCTCGAGCCTCGTCGCATTCTACGCGAAGGATTACCGCGACGGGCTGCTTCGCATCGCGCGTTTCAAGCGGCTCTGCTCGCCGGAGCAATTGAGTGTCGCGGAAAGCAAGGACGAATGCGCCGTCACGGTCGAATGGCCTCACGCAAGCGAGCCGGAGCCCGCGATTTCGACGGACGTGACCTTCGCGTCCTTGGTCGAGCTCGGGCGTCGTGGCACCGGACAGCATTTGACGCCGAAGCGCGTCGAGCTCGTCCGCCCTCGTCCGAAGGGTGACGTCTACCAGAAATATTTCGAATGCCCCATCCGCTTCGGCGCGGCACGCAACGCGCTCATCCTGAAACCGACCGATCTCGATCGTCCGTTTCCCGGATACAATCAGGCGCTGCTCGAGATGCTCACGCCGGCGCTGACCTCCGCACTCGGAGAACTGCAGGCGCGCAGCTCCATCAAGGAGCAGGTCAAGGTCGTGCTCAAGCGGAGCCTTGCGAGCGGACGGCCGGAGCTGTCGGACGTCGCGCGTGATCTAGGCCTGAGCGAGCGCACCCTTCAGCGCCGCATCACCGAAGAGGGCACAAGCTTCCGCGATCTTCTGGTCGAAGCGCGCCAAGAGCTCGGGCGGCAGCTTCTGTCCGACCCGTCGGCCGAAATTGACGAAGTCGCGTGCCTCCTGGGCTATCAGGATGCGAGTTCGTTCTATCGAGCCTTCCGATATTGGGAAGGCGTGACGCCAAGCCGCTGGCGGGAGCTGCACGGCAACAAACTTCACTAGGCAACGGAATCCGGATGAACATTGAGGCGGCCGCTGCATGCAGCTCCTCGATTTCGGCCTGGCCCACTTCTTTGGCGGTTGCTGCAAGTCCATTGGCGTGGTTCGCCACTGCCGGTTGGCTGCTCCAGCGATACGAAGAACCCGACAGCATTTGCTGAAAGTCAACTCACCAAGGAAGATCGCATGTCAGACAAAGTCTGGTTCATCACCGGCGCATCCCGCGGCTTCGGCCGCATCTGGGCCGAGGCCGCCCTCAAGCGTGGCGACAAGGTCGCGGCCACCGCCCGGGTCTTGGCGGACGTGGCCGATCTTGCGGAACGCTATGGCGACGCCGTACTGCCGTTGGCGTTGGACGTGACCGACGCCGTGGCAGTCCAGAACGTCGTTACCAAGGCCTTCGCGCATTTCGGGCGGCTCGATGTCGTCCTTAACAACGCGGGCTATGCGCTCGTCGGGGCGATCGAAGAGGCGCTCGAGGCCGATGTGCGCGCCGAGTTCGACACGAATGTCTTCGGCACTCTTCGCGTCATCCAGGCCGCGCTTCCTCTGCTGCGGCGACAGGGCAGCGGCCATATCATCGGCGTGTCGAGCGTCGCCGGCATCGTCGCCGGGCCCATCACTGGATTCTACAACGCCTCGAAATTCGCGCTCGAAGCCATTCATGAAAGCCTCGCGCAGGAGGTCAAGGGCTTCGGGCTGAAGGTCACGATGCTCGAGCCGGGCGCGTATGCGACAGGATTTGCCAGCATGTCCTCGCTGAAGATCACGCCCGTCATCGCGGCCTACAGCAATACCCGAGCCGAGGTGTTTGCGGCGGGTGCCAAGCTCGGCTTTGGCGATCCGCAAGCAACGGCGGATGCGATCCTGAAGATCGTGGACGCGGAGGACCCGCCGTTGCGGTTCTTCGTCGGCACGGAAGGTCTGCCGCGCGCCCGTGCCGCCTACGCCGACCGCCTCGCCACCTGGGAAGCGTGGGAAGCTCTTTCCAACGCCGCCCAAGGCGAGGCAAGGCAGCACAACATCGCATCGTAGCGCCGAGGAGCCGGCCTCGGCGCTCCGGCGTCGGCTGGAGGTCGACCGCTTTCGTCGAGAAAATCCGGAAACTCGTGCCGAACAATTTTACTCGCAACCAGAGAGGAGCGTCTCCTTGGGTTCCGCTGCCGTTTTGGACTTCTTTGAGTTCATCCGCGCCTTCGTTGCAAATCCGAGGCAAGTCTCTGCGATCGCCCCGTCGGGCCAGACGCTGGCTCGTCTGATGACGCAGGAGATCGTTCCCGGCGCCGGGCCAGTCATCGAGCTGGGACCAGGGACGGGCACCTTCACCAATGCGCTGATCCGGCGCGGCGTTCCGGAACGCGACTTGTTGCTGGTCGAATACGGCTCGGACTTCGTCCGTTTGCTGCAAGAGCGCTTCCCGAGGGCGCGGGTGCTGTGGATGGATGCGCGTCAGCTTTCGCAATACGAGCCCTTCATGGCCCCCGCCGCCGCGGTGGTCAGCGGACTTCCGCTCCTGTCGATGTCGCCGCGCAAGGTGATCGCAATTCTCAGCGGCGCCTTCCGCCACATGCGCGATGACGGCACCTTCTATCAGTTCACGTATGGGCCGCGCTGTCCGGTGCCACGGCCAATTCTTGATCGTCTCGGGCTGAAGGCCAGCCTCGTCGCGAGGACGGCATTGAATATTCCCCCGGCCTCCGTCTACCGCATCCGGCGGCGCCCACAGAGGCGCATCGAGGGAACACAGCTACCTTACAACGGCGACGATCTGGGCAAACAAGGAAGTCTATAACCGAGCGGGCCCAGGAGGCCCTAGCCAGACGCGCCTCAGCCGCCCCGCTGGACCAACTCAACGGTGATGCCCTCAGGACCCTCGAAGAGCCGCAGCTTTCGGCTGATATAGTCCATCTCGTCGCTCAGCACGGTTACGCCGTGGGCCAGGAGGTGCGCGGTGGCCGCCTCAATGTCGTCGACGCGGAATGCGAGGTGATTGAAGCCCCGTTGTCGCAGATTCGTCGGGTGCGCACCCGGATCGGTCCCTGGTGTCGGGTCGAACTCAAGCAGCTGGATCTCGAAAGGAGGATCCGCTCCTTCGAGCGCGAGGGTGATGTGCTGCGCTTTCATGCCCGGCATGCCCATGTACCGGGCGGGAAGGCCACCGTCGATCGTCGCGACGTGATCCTTTGTGAAGCCAAGCAGCGCGAAGAACGCGATCGCCGGGCCGGCGTCCGCCACTGCGATCGTAACATGATCTGGATTGAGTATCATCTCACCACTCCCTATCATCAACGCCGCACACTCGGCAGCGCTTACCTCGGCCGGGCGGAGCTGTGCGCAACTGGCCGTTCGGCTCTTGCAAGGCTACCAGCTCGCTCCGTCGCACGGTAGGCGGGCTGGCCCGCGGCGAAGTCTGCTTCGGGCCAGACTCGGAAGTTCCCGATTTTTGCGACGCTATTGCCCTCCACTTGCGAAAGTCGCACAGGAACCGGCGTTACCTCTCTTCAGCTTAAGGGACAGATACAACGGCAAAACCAACTAGAGAGCGGGCAATTGCCGAAACCAACGCCCGAGGTAAAATCGATCGATGCACCGAGACCGCTACTAATCTTACTCAAAGGGTTGCTATCCGACTTTAATTGTCAGTATCCGGGATACCCGACGAATACCGACAGCCTTGCGCGGAGGATGATCCGA
>NZ_JCAMOQ010000056.1:0-58832 GCF_059512365.1 Bradyrhizobium sp. Ses1 | reverse complement strand
TGGTCCTACCCCCGTGCTTTTTGTTGCACGGGACCCACGGGTGCAACCAGCACCCGGCTTTCCCTGCGCCCTCTGATTGATGAGAGGGTGAAACGAGACGCAAAGCTCGGGCGCAACGCACCGCGAGAACGCGAACTCACATCTCTCCCCAACTCCACCGTCATGCCCCGCGAAGGCGGGGCATCGTATCCGGCGGCCACTCGGCTCAAGCACTGCTGCCTCTGGAATACTGGATCGTCCGGTCAACCCCCGGACGATGACAGCGGAGAGCCGTTTGACATCTTGAATCAGAACTCGCGGCGACGCCGTAGAGTGGGCAAGCCTCCCGAAAGGACAGTGCTGTTAACCCTTTACTAACCATACGCTGGGCAAAAATTGCCGGGTGAAGTCGAGTGTCGTCGGTCGCGGATGACGGGAGGGGATCCCCCGTGGACGCCAGCACGGTGCCTCACTTTCGGAGCGGCGGCCGGCAAGCCGCCGCGCAGACATTTGGCGGCCGCGCCCGGCAGGCGCGGGGGGATCGGGCTACCATGGTCGACGTGACGGCGGGTCAGGGCACGGCATCCGGCGGCTTCTCCCTGGCCGACATCACCAATATCCTGAAGCGCGGCGACATCGCGCTGGCCTTCGGCATCCTCACCATTCTGGTGGTGCTGATCCTGCCGTTGCCCGCGATCGTGCTCGACCTGTTCCTGGCGATCTCGATCACGCTGTCGGTCCTGATCCTGATGACCGCGCTGTTCATCCAGGCGCCACTGGAATTCTCCTCGTTCCCGACCATCCTGTTGATCTCGACCATGCTGCGGCTGTCGCTCAACCTGGCCTCGACCCGGTTGATCCTGTCGCGCGGGCATGAGGGCACGGCAGCCGCCGGCCACGTCATCGAGGCCTTCGGCAATTTCGTGATGGGTGGCAATTTCGTGATCGGGATCATCGTGTTCGCGATCCTGGTCATCGTCAACTTCGTCGTCATCACCAAGGGTTCGGGCCGCATCGCCGAAGTCGCGGCGCGCTTCCATCTGGATTCGATGCCGGGCAAGCAGATGGCGATCGACGCCGACCTCTCCGCCGGCCTGATCGACGAGAAGGTCGCCAAGGAACGGCGCAAGGAGCTGGAGGACGAAAGCGGCTTCTTTGGCGCCATGGACGGTGCCTCGAAATTCGTCCGTGGCGACGCGATCGCCGGCCTGCTCGTGGTGTTCATCAACGTCGTCGGCGGCATCATCATCGGCGTCGCCCAGCAGGGCCTCGGCTTTGCCGAAGCCGCGCGCACCTACACGGTGCTGACCGTCGGCGACGGCCTGGTGACGCAGGTCCCGGCCCTGATCGTCTCGACCGCCGCGGGCCTCCTGGTCTCGAAGGCCGGCGTCTCCGGCGCCGCCGACAAGGCGCTGATGAAACAGCTCTCGGGCTATCCTCAGGCGCTCGGCATGTCGGCCGGCGTCATGATCGTGCTGTCGCTGCTGCCGGGCATTCCGATGATCCCGTTCCTGGCGCTCGGCTCCGGCGCCGCCGCGCTGGCCTGGACCGCGCGCAAGCAGAAGCATGCCGCCAAGGCCGTCCAGGCCGCCGCTGCGGCCGCCCCTACTGCTGCGGCAGCGGCAGCCGCAGCAGCCGCCGAGGAGCCGATCTCGAGCGCGCTCAAGATCGACGACCTCAAGATCGAGCTCGGCTATGCGCTGCTGCCGCTCGTCAACGGCCCCGACGGCACCGACCGATTGACCGAGCAGATCAAGGCGCTGCGCCGCTCGCTCGCGGTCGAGATGGGCTTCGTGATGCCGGCGGTGCGCATCCTCGACAACGTCCAGCTCGAGGCCAACACCTATGTCATCAAGATCAAGGAGGTCGATGCCGGCACGGGGCGGATCTGGCCAAACCAGTTCATGGTGATGGACCCCGGCGGCAACCAGGTCGCGATCCCCGGCATCCATACCGTCGAGCCGACGTTTGGTCTGCCTGCGACCTGGGTCGACGCCGCGCTGAAGGAAGAGGCCTCGCTGAAGGGCTACACCGTGGTCGATGCCGCCACCGTGCTGTCGACGCACCTGACCGAGCTGCTCAAGAACAACATGTCGGACCTGTTGTCCTACGGCGAGGTGCAGAAGCTGCTCAAGGAACTGCCGAAGGAACAGGGCGAGCTGATCAAGGATATCGTGCCGAGCCAGGTCACGATCTCCGGCATCCAGCGCGTGCTGCAACTGCTGCTGGCCGAGCGCGTCTCAATCCGCGACCTCTCGACCATCCTCGAAGGCATTGCCGACGCGCTCGCCTTCTCGCGCAATCCGGCGACCATGGTCGAGCATGTCCGCGCCCGCCTGGCGCGGCAGATCTGCGCGCAGAACACTTCCTACAACGGCTACCTGCCGCTGATCGCGCTGTCGGCGCGCTGGGAGCAGGCGTTCGCGGAATCGATCGTGGGCACGGGCGAGGACAGGAGCCTTGCGATGCAGCCGTCCAGATTGTCGGAATTCATGACCGCGACCCGCAACGCCTTCGAGCAGGCCGCGCGCGAAGGCGAAGCGCCGGTGCTGGTGACCTCGGCCGCGATCCGGCCCTTCGTTCGCTCGCTGGTTGAACGCTTCCGCTCGCAGACGACCGTTTTGTCGCAGGCGGAAATCCATCCGCGGGCACGCTTGAAGACCGTCGGGAGCGTGTGACCGGCCCGCAAATCAGTTGCAAAGCGACGCAGCATTTTCGTCACATGCAACTTGTTTGTAGAAAATGGCTTAATTTCAACAGCTTATCGTCGCCGCGCCCCGCTCTCGATCTAACGCATTGCAATAACTGAACAATATCCCCGCCAGCGCGGATTTCAATCGCGTCGGATCACGTCTGTTCACGGGCTTGTGATCGCCTCTACGGAACGGAATCCGCGATTCCTATGTTGGAAGGGCGCAAGGATGTTGAACCTGTCGGAAGAGGCGACCGACAAAAAGTAAGCGACAGGGAAGGCGGCAGGAGACTTCCATGAACCACTCGATCTACAGCGCGGATCGGACGACCCATCTGAAGATTGTGGTCGTTGCACTCGTAGCGGGTGTGGTTGTGGCCGGCCTTGGCATCATGGCGCGTAACAGCGTGGACGAGTACCAGACCGCGCGGGTGATGAAGGCCGGCAAGCCGGTGGCCATCACCTCATCGAACAATTCGCTCGTACGCTAGAGCAGGAGAGGAATTTACGGAATTCACGTGGTTCTTTACAGCCCCCCAAAGGCCACGTGGATATTAAGACCCCCAACTACCCCCAAGTTGACTATCGAAAACGCCCGCTCCCCACGGGCGTTTTCTTTTTATTTTGAATCAGCGGTTCCGGGCGGCACGCTCTCGATCAGCCTGCCGGAGAAGATCGGTGCCGAGGTCGGCATGCCCGTCGGCGACCCGCCCTCCGGCTCGACGGTGACTGCGTAGGTCGCATCATTGATCGTGGCGGCATCGATGGACGACAGCACCGGGCGCTCGGTGAAATCATCAGCGCCGATCACGCCGAGCGAGCGCGGCTGCGGCAGCTTGTCCGAGATCAGCCACAGCTCGAAGCTCTTGCCGGGCTCCGGCGTCGCGCCGACCCGGCGCACCGTGAAGTTCCTGGTGGCGGCATCGACGGTCAGGATGAAGGCTGGGGAGTTGCCGTCCTGCTGCAGCACGGCGACAAATTGTCCCGAGGGCGGCGGGGGCGGTGTCTTGACCTCCACAATCTCTGTGCGGGACTTCGGACGGATGGCGTCAGGCAGCGCATCGGGCCGGTAGACCTGAAGCCCCAGCACCACCAGGAGCGCAGCAGCAATCGCGCTCACCGCCGACGCCACGCCGCGCCAGCGTCTGAGCCGGCTTGTGAGCTGGACGACCCGACCGTCGTCGACGAGCGGTGCCTGCTGAACGGGCGCCTCCGCGACGACTCTCGGCTCCACCGGCGGGGGCGAAGGTGACGGGGCTTCCGGCGGCAGGGCCAAGGGCGCTTGCGGTGCGGAGGATTGCGCGATCGCGCTCTTGATGTTCTCCCACACGATCGGCCGCGGCTCGACCAGGCCCACCATCTGGTTGAGCGGGCCGAGCCTGAATTCCCAGGCCTGCACGAGGGCGGTGAACTCCTTGTCCATCGCCATCATGGTCTCGACCTGCGCGCGCTCCTCCGCATCGAGCGAGCCGAGCGCATACTCGGCGGCGAGCGCGATATGGTCCTCGTTATGAGCCATCACACGATATCGGGGCTCTCAAACCCCAAGACACTCCCTGATCTCCAGCAGGCTGCGGCGCAGCCATGTCTTCACCGTGTTCACCGGCGTCTCGAATTTGACGGCGAGCTGCTCGCGGCTCCAGCCGTTGTAATAGGCAAGCAGCACGAGCTTCTGCCGGTCCGGCTCCAGACGGCCGACGCATTCCAATAAGCGGCGCAGTTCCTCCGTCATCTCGCGTCGCGCCAGCGGATCGGGCGTCTCGGCCGCGACCTCCATCGCCGCAGGCTCTTCCTCCAGCGAGATTTCGCTCTTCTTGCGGACCAGGTCGATGGCGCGGTTGCGGGCAATGGATGCCATCCAGGTGATCGGCGACGCCAGCGCCGGGTCGAATTGTCCCGCGCTGTTCCAGATCTTGACGTAAGTATCCTGAATGACCTCCTCGGCAAGATCCTGTCGCCGCAAGATACGCAGGACGACGCCGAAGAGTTTCGCCCGCGTGGCCACGTACAATCGCTCGAAAGCGGCCTCATCCCCCTTCGCAACGGCAGCGATCAGCCAGACCAGTTCAGCCGGCGTCAGCATTCAGCATCCCCCAAATCGCGATCCCTGTTCGCCTGATGCCGGGAATTAATCCTATCCCTTCGTAGCATAGTTCGGCAGGCCGCGGTCCACCAGCCGATGGATTCGGGACCTTTCCAAAGCAAAACCCGGGCTTCGCAGCCCGGGTTCGGTTCCCACCCAACGTGGAGAGGTTCAGGATTCAGGCAACGCCGAGACGCGCCCGCATCAAGCCGATCGAGTCCATGTCGGCCTGCTCCCGGGCGCTCTCTTCAGCGCGCTCGCGGGCCTGGTCGCGCTCGTCCAGGAGCTCGACCTTCTTGAGCTCCTCGAAGGCTTCGCCGAGCTGCGCCTTGGCCTCCTCGAGCTGGATGCGCAGCTCGTCAGCAGAGCGGGTGAGGTTTTCGCGGCGCTGGATCGCAGCCTTGGCATAGGTCGGATAGGCAAAGTGAGCGGGATCGTTGATCCCGGCTCGCTCCTGCTCGACCTGGATCTCGCGTTCGAGCTCCACCGACATGCGATGGAAATCGGCGATCATGCCTTCGATCTGGGTGACCCTGCGGCGCTTCTCGTCGACCTGAAATTTCTTCAGGCGGATCAGCGTGTCACGTGACTTCATCGACTCATACTCCCCAGAAGTCCCGATTTCGAACGCGGGACAAGGCCGGCTCCCCCTGGACCCCGCCGGCGCAGCTAATGACATGCCGCGGATGATGGCCCGACAAAGTTAGCGTTCCGTTTCCAAATTCGAGAGGATTTGCGCCAGTTGCCGATAGCCGTCGGCCAAACTGACAGACTCGCCCTTACCCTGGCGCAGGAAGGCCTCCAAAGGCTCGTGCAGGCGGATTGCCTCGTCCACTTCCGGGCTGGAACCGGCCCGGTAGGCGCCGAGCCGGATCAACTCTTCCATATCAGCATATGTCGCCATCACCTGACGCGCCCTGGTGATAACGGGGAGAAATGCCGGGTCGGCCGAGCGCGGCATCGTGCGGGAGACCGATTTGAGGATGTTGATCGCAGGATAGCGCCCGCGCTCGGCGATCGAGCGCTGCATCACGATGTGACCATCGAGGATGCCGCGCACGGCATCGGCGATCGGCTCATTGTGGTCGTCACCATCGACCAGCACCGTGAAGATCGCGGTGATGGCACCGACCCCGGTCCCCGGCCCTGCCCGCTCCAGAAGCTTCGGCAGTTCGGTGAACACCGTCGGCGTATAGCCCTTGGCGGTCGGCGGCTCGCCGGCGGACAGCCCGATCTCGCGCTGCGCCATGGCAAAGCGCGTCACCGAATCCATCAGGCACAGCACCTCCTTGTCCTCATCGCGAAAATACTCCGCGATCGCGAGCGTGAGGTAAGCGGCCTGCCGCCGCATCAAGGCCGGCTCGTCGGAGGTCGCGACCACGACCACCGAGCGCGCGAGGCCCTCCTCGCCGAGGTCTTCCTGGAGGAATTCCTGCACCTCGCGGCCGCGTTCGCCGATCAGCCCGATCACCGAGATGTCGGCATCGACGTTGCGCGCCAGCATCGAGAGCAGCACCGACTTGCCGACGCCGGAGCCGGCGAAGATGCCGAGCCGCTGGCCGCGGCAGCAGGTCAGGAACGTGTTGAGCGCGCGGATGCCGAGATCGAGCGGGCCGCCGACCCGCTTGCGCGAATGCGCCGGCGGCGGCGCGTTGCGGAAGGGAACGGGAGAGGCGCCCTGCGGCAGCGGACCCTTGCCGTCGATCGGCTCGCCCATCGCGTTGACGACGCGGCCGAGCCAGGCCGCCGACGGCCGCACGAAGCCGGCGGCGTTGGCGATGACAGCACGGCAGCCACGCCTGACGCCTTCGAGACCACCGAACGGCATCACCACCGCGTTGCTGCCGGAGAAGCCGATGACCTCCGCCGGGATGAAGCGATTGCCGCCAACGTCGATCACGATGCGGGCGCCGACCGACATCGCATGGATGGGGCCGGCGATCTCAACCATGAGCCCGCGGACGCCGACCACGCGGCCATAAATATTGACGCCGTCGATGTCGCCGATCTGTTCCGCGAGCGCTTTCATTGCGAAAACCTTAAGTTTCGCCGATTTCTCCGCATCCGCTTAACTTCGTGTTTACCCGCATCATTAATCATTGCGTCACTGTCTTTGGGTGACTGAGGTCGCTTGCCTGTTCAGAAGAAGGGCGAGTCGCAAGAGTCGGTTAGTCCGGCCTCTTAAAGTGGAGCTTGAACGAGAACGGATGAGAAAAGCTGCTTCTGCGCAACATCTTAGGGCGATTCGAAAAAAATTGCACCGCGGACCTTGCGAATGGGAATCAGTTTTTGTTAACCATGTCTCGTCAGGATCCGAATCAGTTGTGCAAAGGCGTTTTGTGAGTGCCGCAAGTGCGGCCGACCTGACGCCCAGGAGCGGCGACTAAAGGGGACTGGCATGCGCGTTTTGCTGATAGAAGATGACAGCGCCGTCGCGCAGTCGATCGAATTGATGCTCAAATCCGAGAGTTTCAACGTCTATACGACGGACCTCGGAGAAGAAGGCGTCGATCTCGGCAAACTCTATGACTACGACATTATCCTTCTCGACCTGAACCTGCCCGACATGTCCGGCTACGACGTGCTGAAGCAGCTCCGGGTCTCCAAGATCAAAACCCCCATTCTGATCCTCTCCGGCCTCGCCGGCATCGAGGACAAGGTCAAGGGTCTCGGCGTCGGCGCCGACGACTACATGACCAAACCATTCCACAAGGACGAGCTGGTCGCGCGTATCCACGCCATCGTGCGCCGCTCCAAGGGCCATGCCCAGTCCGTCATCCAGACCGGCGACCTCGTGGTTAATCTCGACACCAAGACGGTGGAAGTCGGCGGCCAGCGCGTGCATCTGACCGGCAAGGAATATCAGATGCTGGAGCTGCTCTCGCTGCGCAAGGGCACCACGTTGACCAAGGAAATGTTCCTGAACCATCTCTATGGCGGCATGGACGAGCCGGAATTGAAGATCATCGACGTCTTCATCTGCAAGCTGCGCAAGAAGCTCGCCAACGCCTCCGAAGGCCGCAACTTCATCGAGACCGTGTGGGGCCGCGGCTACGTGCTGCGCGAGCCGCACGAGGCGGACGAACGCATCCCGGCCTAATCGCCCCGATCTCGCTGCTCCGACGAAAACCCCGCCGAAACGGCGGGGTTTCTGTTTTGCGCCAACCTCAAACTGGTCGGTAATATTGTTCGCCATGGCGACCCTCAACCTGGCGGGGCCAATCGAAACTTCGCAAAAGCTGTTACGATCAGCCGAACCGGGCTGATGGAGTTTGCGGCACATGTCGAACTTCGATCTGGCACTGTCGGTTGGGCTTGGCATCGGCTTGGCCGCCGCAACCGGCTTCCGGCTGTTCCTGCCGCTGCTGGCCCTGAGCGTGGCCGCCTACACCGGACACGCGAATCTGAATGAGGGCTTTGCATGGCTCGGCACACCTGCCGCGATCATCATGCTTGGCACCGCGGCGATAGCCGAGATCGCCGCGTTCTACATTCCCGGTGTGGACAACCTGCTCGATACGGTGGCGACGCCCGCTGCTGTCGTCGCGGGGACAATCGTTTCCGCCGCTGTCATGACCGACTTGCCGCCGATGGTGAAATGGACGGCGGCCATTATCGCGGGAGGCGGCGTTGCCGGCATCACGCAAGGTTTGACCGCGATACTCCGGGCAAAATCATCCGTCTTCACCGGCGGCCTTGGGAATCCGGCCGTCGCGACGGCCGAACTCGGGAGCGCCTCGCTGATGGCACTTCTGGCCCTGGCCGCGCCGCTCGCCGCGCTCGCGCTGGTCATCCTGTTTTTCTGGCTCGCATTCCGCCTGCTTCGGGGCTCGACTCGGGGATCGCATCGGCCAAACGAACCCATAAGCGGGGATTGAACCCACCATCGTCATGCGCCGACCAATCGCTCGTGCAATTCTGTTGTCGGGCGAATCGGGGGCGCGATTGCTAAGGTCAGATTTGGTTTTTGCATCGCCGCGCCAAAGGATGAAACGGCGCGTTGAATGATCCTGCAATCGCTTGCCGGGCTTCCGGCTTTCTTGGTCTATTTCTGCACGGCGCTCGTCGCCGTCATGGCCTACCTCTTCGTCTATACCCGCGTCACCGCGCACAACGAATTCGAGCTTATCCGCGAGAACAATACGGCAGCAGCGATCGCGCTGGGCCTCAGCCTGTGCGGCTTCGTGCTCCCGGTGGTCAGCGCGATCGCACACTCGGCCAATGTCATCGATTGCCTGATCTGGAGCGTGGTCGCGCTGATCGTCCAGATCATCGTCTATTTCATCGTCAAGGTCCCCGTGCCGAACCTGTCGGGACGGATCGCGGACGGCGAGCTCGCGCCCGCGATCTGGCTCGGGCTTTCCTCGCTCGCCGCCGGCGCTCTCAACGCCGCTTCGATGATCTACTGACCATGACAAGCCTTCCACCACCCAAGGAGTTCGGCACGCGGACGCCGGCCCCGGTGTCGCCACCGCCCCGTCCGCCAGCCAAACGTTCGGCCGAGATCGTCCTGATGCTGATGGGCACGCTCGCGGTCGGCGGCACCGCCTATTTGCTGATGCCGAGCGAGACCTGCGAGCGCCCGCCGAACGGCGCCGCGCCGTCGTTTTCGCAGGGCGACACCGAATGCCGGCAGCGCGGATCGTCCTCCTCCAGCCACGGCTCCAGCGGCGGCTCGCGCTACTCCAGCAGCGGCTCCTCCTCGAGCCACTCCGCCTCAGGCACACCCGACTCCGGATCGAACCATGTCAGCCGCGGCGGCTTCGGTTCGTTCGCGCACGCCTTCGGCTTTTCCGGTGGTTGAGAGAAGCGTACCCTTCGCACATCACCGTGAAATGACTGCTTTTGCTTGCCTTGGCATCGGCCGCTGTTGGAGACTGGTGCCACACCGCAAATGGCGGAAGAACGGGACTGCCGTCATGAAACGCTCGCGCCGGGTCGTCCTGAAACTGATGGGAAGCGTTGCGGTCGGCGCCGCCTCGATGGGGCTGGTACCGCGCACTGATTGCGGCCCCGGCAACACGGCCGCACCCGGCCCCGGCGGCAAACCCAGTTGCCGCGCGGTCTATGGCGGCTTCGGCGGGACGCCACGCCGCTTCAACGCCCGTGGTGACGTTGAATTCGACCCTTCGTATGGCGGAAGCTGATATCCGCATGCGGCGCATTCCTTGTTCGGAACGTGACGACTGGCCGGCGACCGCCGAGCGCGCCGGCTTCAGTTTCCACACCATAGGCGGCGAACGCTATTGGGACGAACGCGCCTATTACGCCTTCGCGCTGGACGAGATCGAGCGCGGGATCGAGGAGCCGACCGGCGAGATCGACGCGATGTGCCTCGAACTCGTCGGCCGCGCCACCGAAGATGAAAAATATCTACGCCGATTGAATATCCCGGAAGCGTTCTGGCCGCTGATTGCGGAAAGCTGGCGCCGCGACGACGGAAGCCTCTATGGCCGGCTCGATCTCAGCTTCGACGGGCGCGGACCGGCCAAGCTGCTGGAGTACAATGCCGACACGCCGACCTCGATCTTCGAGGCGGCGGTGTTCCAATGGACCTGGCTCGAGCAGGCGATCGAGCGCAACATCATCCCGAAGCGATCCGACCAATACAATTCGATCCACGAGCGGTTGATCGACGCCTGGAAGAAATTGGCATCCGGCGAGCACCTGCATCTTGCCGGCATGACCGGCAATGCCGAGGACGCCGCAACGCTGGCCTATCTGGAGGACACCGCCTCGCAGGCCGGCCTTGCGACCACGCTGCTCGATATCGAGGGCATCGGCCTTACCGAGGACGGCCGCTTTGTCGACCTCGATAACCGCGCAATCGAGCTCGCATTCAAGCTCTATCCTTGGGAATGGATGTTTCACGACACCTTCGGCACCAGGCTCGCGAGCGCGCCGACGCGCTGGATCGAGCCGCCGTGGAAGGCAATCCTGTCCAACAAAGGCATCCTGCCGCTGCTGTGGGAGATGTTTCCGAACCATCCCAATCTGCTGCCGGCCTATTTCGAGGATGATCCGAACGCGCAAACGCTCGGCAGCTCGTTCGTCCGCAAGCCGATCTATTCGCGCGAGGGCGCCAATGTCGCGCTTGTCAGCGCCGGCACCACGCTGGTCGAGCAGGAGGGGCCCTACGGCGCCGAAGGCTTCATCCGCCAGGCGCTGGCGCCGCTGCCGAATTTCGCAGGCCAATATCCGGTGATCGGGAGCTGGCTGATCGATCACACCCCATGCGGGCTATCGATCCGCGAGGACGAGAATCCGATCACGGGGAACACGTCGCGCTTTTTGCCCCACGCGATCCTTTGAGGGGCGGTCCCTGCGTCATTGCGAGCCAACGGGTCGCGCGAACGCGCGCCCGATGACAGGCTCCGCGAAGCAATCATGCCTCCGCAAGTGGTGAGATGGATTGCTTCGCTGCGCTCGCAATGACGGTCACGGGCGACGGAGTTGTAGGGTTGGGTGTCGCCGCTTAACTCTATCGCGCCGCGGAAGCGACAGCCTTGAGCCCGATCGGCGCGCCGGTGCGCGCGACCGGCGCGGTGCCCAGGCAATAGAGACCGCGGCGGTCCGGATAGGGCTTGAAGACGCTGCTGATACCAACCACGGACTCGGCCGCCCCCAGCGCCAGCACGCCGTCGGGCTCGAGCATTTTTGCAAGCCGCGCGAAGATATCCGTCTTCGTCTCCTGATCGAAATAGATCAGCACGTTTCGGCAGAAGATCACATCGAACGTGCCGAGATGGGAGAAGTCCTGCAGCAGGTTGAGCTGGCGATGCTGCACCATGGCGCGGATATCGGCATTGAGCTGCCAGAACTCGCCGATCTGGGTGAAGTATTTCACCAGGAACTGGATCGGCAGGCCGCGCTGCACCTCGAACTGGCTGAAGATGCCGGCCTTGGATTTTTCCAGGACTGCCTGCGACAGGTCGGTCGCGACGATCTCGAGCCGCCAGCCCGCGAGCGCCGCGCCCATTTCCTTCAGACACATCGCGATCGAGTAAGGCTCCTGCCCGGTGGACGATGCCGCGCACCAGATGCGCAGCGAACGCCGCGCGGCCCGCGCCTGGATCAGCGCCGGCAGCACCGCCTGCTTCAAATGGTCGAACGGAATCTTGTCGCGGAAAAAGAACGTCTCGTTGGTGGTCATAGCCTCGACCACTTCCGATGTCAGCGCCTCGGCGCCAGCGCCCTTCATCTTCTGGACCAGCTCCGGAATGCCTGATAATCCCGATTTGCGCGCAAGCGGCACCAGGCGGCTCTCGACCAGATATTGCTTGTCGGACGACAGGTCGAGGCCGGACCGCTCCTTCAGGAGCTTGCGCAGATAATCATAATCCAACGGCGTCACGAACGATCTCCCGCAAACAACCGGTTAAGCTTCGGTCCGATCTCCTTGAGCGGCAGCACGGCCGCGCATATCCCCGCATTCGCCGCCGCGCCCGGCATGCCCCACACGACACTGGTCGCCTCGTCCTGCGCAATCACGCTGCCGCCGGCGGCGACGATATCCTTGCCGCCGCGCATGCCGTCCGACCCCATGCCGGTCAGGATCACCGACATGATGCCGCCCTGCCAGACATCGATCGCGGACATGAACATGGGATCAACCGCGGGCTTGCAGAAATTCACCGGCGGTCCGTCATCGAGTGCGATCGCGATCTCGGCGCCGCGGCGCGCAACGCGCATATGGCGGCCGCCCGGCGCCAGATAGATCTGGCCGGCCTTGACGATCTCGCCGTCAACAGCCTCATGCGCCGGCCGGCGGCTGGCACGCGCGAGATGCTCGGCCAGGATCGTCGTGAAGGTCGGCGGCATGTGCTGGGTGATCAGCACCGGAAAGCGGTCGATCACCGGTCCGATCTCGGCGACCAGCGCCATCAGCGCCTGCGGACCACCGGTCGACGAGCCGATCAACAGCACCTTCGGCGCCAGCATGCCGAAGGGGCGGCGCACCAATGCCTGCTGCGAAGTCGCCGGGCGGGTCGCAGCTTCGCGCGCCTTGTCCTGCACCGGCGCCAATGCCGGGCTTGCGGCGACGGGTGTCGCGCGCCGGCGCACCTTGGCACCGAGATGGCGGATCTTCTGGATCAGGTCGTGCCGGAAGGTTTCTGCGGCGCCGGCCTCGCGCGTACTTTCCGGCTTGGGGATGTAGTCGGCCGCGCCGAGCGACAGCGCCTTCAGGCTGATCTCCGCGTTGCGACGGGTGAGCGTCGAGGCCATGATGATGACGAGATCACGCTTCTTGGCCAGCAGCTTCGGCAGCGCCGAGATGCCGTCGAGCTCCGGCATTTCGATGTCGAGCACGGCGACATCGGGATTGACGCGCTCGAGCTGGTTGACGGCGTCGAGACCGGTGCGGAATGAGGCCGTCACCTCCATGTCGGATTCCGCGCCGATCCAGCGCGAGATCATGCCGCGGATGACGACGGAGTCGTCGACCACCATCACCCGCAACGGCTCCTCCCGCGTCGAAGTCCGGGACGGGGCATTTGTCAACGCAACACTCATCAATTCACCAACGGCTCAACGGCAGGCCTTCTCCGGATCATGCTCCCATGCCGATGGCTTTCAGCCGCCGGATCGAACACGACACTCAGATCAGGCCGACCTCCTGGAACTTCGCGGTAACGATGTCCCGGTCGAACGGCTTCATGATGTATTCGTTGGCGCCGGCATGCAGCGCGCGGGCGATATGCGCGACGTCGTTCTCGGTGGTGCAGAACACCACCTTGGGCTGATCGCCGCCGGGCATCCGGCGCAGATTGCCGAGGAATTCGTAGCCATCCATCACCGGCATGTTCCAATCGAGCAACACGGCGGCGGGCATGGCGCGCTTGCAGGCTTCCAGCGCCTTCTCGCCGTCCTCGGCCTCGACAATCTGAAAATCGAGGCCTTCCAGGATGCGACGCGCGACCTTGCGAATGACGCTGGAGTCATCGACGACAAGACAGGTTCTCATGTTGGGCCTCTACTTCCTCATCCCGCGAGGGACGCTTCCGCTTCAGTTCTTCGATAGGCATGCCCGCCTATCGCGCGGAGACTAGGCCGCCTTCGCATCCGGCATCAGTTCGAGCACGCGGTCGACATCGAGGACGACCATGAGCTGGCCGTCGAGGCGATGGACGCCGCCGGCGAGCTTGGCCATCCGCGGGTCGAGGTTGACCGGATTCTCCTCGCGGCTGTCATCGGGCAGCCGCAGCACCTCGCCGATCTGGTCGATCAAGAGGCCATAGGATTCGCCGCGAAGATCGACGCCGACCGCCATCGGCGGCTTGCCGTCATCGTTCTTCGGCAGGCCGAGCCGCGCGCGCATATCGACCACCGTGACGATGCGGCCGCGCAGGTTGAGCACGCCGGCGATCTCGCTGGAAGACAGCGGCACACGCGTCAGCCGCTCCGGCATGAACACGTCCTGCACGCGTGAGATCGGCAGGCCGAACAATTGTCCGCCGATCACGGCGGTGACGTATTCGGCCATGGTGCCTTCGCTGGTGTCGGTCTTGCTGGTCATCGTTTCAATTCCTTGTGCCCGACTCAACCTATGCCGCTTTCCTGATCTCGGCGGTCTGTTCCTTCAACGCCGCGATCAGGCCGGGACGGTCGAATTTGGCGACGTAATCATGGAAGCCCGCTTGCCGCCCGCGCTCGATCGCGGCCGGCGAGACCATCGCCGACAGCGCGATGATCGGAACGCCGCTCAAATGCTGATCGGAACGGATGCTCTCGGCGAACTCGAAGCCGTTCATCTCGGGCATCTCGATGTCGGTCAGCACCACGTCGAACGCCTGTCCCGAACGCAGTGCGGCCAGCCCTTCCTGAGCGTTCGGCGCGGTACGCACCTTGTAGCCGGCGGCCTTCAGGACCGGGGCCAGCATGTTGCGGAAGAACGCGCTGTCGTCGACCAGAAGCACCGATTGCGCGTTGGAGGACGGCCGCATCTCCTTGCGGCTGAACCAGTCGGAGAAGGCCATCGGCAGGAAGTGACCGACGTCAATCACTTCGGTCGCCTGGCCCTTGATCACGGCCGAGCCGAGAATGCCATCCTGCGAGCCCGCGACCTCGATGTGCAGCCGCTCCTCAACGATGTCGATGATCTCGTCGACCACGAGCCCCATCGAGCGGCCGTCGTCGGCGAACACCAGGATCGGCTGCGAGCCGGAGGTCTGCACATTGACATCAGCCATCTGCACCAGCGGCATCAACTGATCGCGGTACTGCACCATGTAGCGGCCGTTGGAGAGCTCGATCTTGTCGGTGGCGATCTCCTCCAGGCGCGTGACGAGGCCAAGCGGCACCGCCTTGGGCTGGCTGGTGCCGGCACGGAACACTAGGAGCGAGGTGAGCTGCTCGCCGCTGACATGGGCCGCAGCGCTGTCGTCCGCCATCTCATGGGCGGCCGAGCCGGCAGCACCGAGCGCCTTGGCGATGCCGTTGGGGTCGATGATCATGATGACAGCGCCATCGCCGAGGATGGTGTTGCCGGAGAACATGTCGATGTGACGCAGCTTGGTCGACATCGGCTTGACCACGATTTCCTCGGTGTGAAACACGCCGTCGACCACGATACCGAAAGTCTGGCTGCCGACCTGCGTCACCACGATGAAACCGTTCTCGGGATCGCTCGACGAACCGTCATCGATCCTGAGCAGCTTCTTCAGGTGCATCAGCGGCAAGAGCTTGTTGCGCAGGCGCAGCACGGCGGTGTCCTTGATGCGCTCGATGCGATGCTCGGAATTGGCCCGCGCGCGAACCAGTTCAACGACGGAGAGCTGGGGGATCGCAAAACGGTCGCCGCCTGCTTCGACGATCAGCGCGGACACGATGGCGAGCGTCAGCGGGATCTTGATGGTGACGGAGCAGCCCTCGCCTGCGACCGACTTGATGTCGATGGTGCCGCCGATCTGGTCGATATTGGTGCGCACCACGTCCATGCCGACGCCGCGGCCGGAAACAGAAGTGACTTGCGCAGCCGTCGAGAAGCCCGGCGCGAAGATGAACTTGTGGATCTGCGCTTCCGTCATCTTCTCCAGCTCAGCCTCGGTGACGAGGCCGTTGGCCAGAGCTTTCGCCTTGATCCGTTCGGTGTTGAGACCGCGGCCGTTGTCGGCGATGCAGATGATGATGTGGCCGCCCTCGTGATAGGCGGAGAGACGGATGGTGCCCTGCTCCGGCTTGCCGGCCGCCGCGCGCTCGGCCGTGGTCTCCAGACCATGGTCCGCGGAGTTGCGCACCATGTGCGTGAGGGGATCCTTGATCAGATCGAGCACCTGGCGGTCGAGCTCGGTGTCGGCGCCGTGCATCTCCAGTTCGATCTGCTTGCCGAGTTCGCCCGAGAGGTCGCGCACGATGCGCGGCAGCTTCTGCCAGGCGTTGCCGATCGGCTGCATGCGCGTCTTCATGACGCCCTCCTGCAGCTCGGCGGTGACGTTCGAGAGACGCTGCAACGGCACCTTGAACTCGGTGTCCTCGTTGCGGCGTGATATCTCCAGGAGCTGGTTGCGGGTCAGCACCAGCTCGGAGACCATGGTCATCAGGTGCTCCAGCGTATCCACGTTGACGCGGATCGACTGGTTGGCGACCTTGTCGGACTCGTGCATGTCTTCGGCGGCCGCCGTCTTCCTCGGTGCCTTCTTCTCCTTGGCAACCTCTGCGGCCGGCTCATGTGCGGCAGGCTTGGCTGCGGGCGCGGCAGCAGGCGGGGGCGGCGCCACTTCGGTGGCGGTTTCGCGGAACGCGCGCTCAAGCTCGTCGAGTGAGACTTCACCGGGACGCAGCGGACGCTCGAGCGTCTGTACCACCAGCGTGCCCTCCGTCGCCGCGGGTTGCAGCGGCGGCGCGGCCATGACAGGGGCCTCCGGCTCTGCGGCAGGTTCGGTACTGGCCTCGGCCGCCATCGATTCGAAACTGCGCTCGGCCATCTCGTGCAGCTTGACGATGAGGTCTTCGTCCGATCCTTCCGGCTCGGCCTCGGTTGCCTCCAGTCCTGCGAGGATCTCCTTGATGCGGTCGATGCTCGACAGGATCAGCGTCACCGCTTCCGCCGTGACCGGCATGCCGTCGCGGAATTTGCCCATCAAGGTCTCGCCGGCATGCGCCAGCGCTTCCAGTCGCGGAAGCCCCAGGAAGCCGCAGGTACCCTTGATGGTGTGCACCAGGCGAAAAATATTATCGAGAATCTTCGCGTTGTTCGGTTCTTGCTCGAACTTCACCAATTGATTGTCGACCGTGTCCAGGCTTTCGCTGGTCTCGGTCAGAAACTCTCGCATCAAATCGTCCATGAACCTGGCCTTCGTACGCAGCGGCACGCGACATCGACGCGCCTTACGGAACTTGGACCAGCTTCCATGCAAAGCGTTTAAGTTTGGTTGAGTATGTGGAAAAGAACGGGATCAACAAAGAGATAAGAAGAAAAGATCGAAATCAACGGCAAGTTGCAAACGATTGGTTAACGCTATGGCCGCTGTCGCGGCGCGCGGCGCATTCGCTTCGCGCCTCCGATCGCGCTCTACGTCGTTGTTAGCGCATGATCTCTTGGGCGGCCTGCGCGCCGTGAGATCATGCAGCAATTCGTCAGGACGCGCTGACCACCACAGTCTCGCCCTCGAGGGCGAGCTTGACGGTCAATCCGCAGGCCTGCGCCAACAGCCGCGTGTAATAGGGCTGCACCGCGTGGGCATCAACCGCCGCCGACGTGCTGCCGAGAATATCGACGATGTTCTGCGGCACGCGGGCGTTCAGCCCGGCCGAGGTGATGCGAAAGCTCATCGTCTCGCCCTCGCCGACCGGATCGATCGTCAGCGTGCCGCCGCGCGGAATCGTCTGCTGCGCGATCACGAGCATATTCAGGAGCAGCTTGACGCGATTCTTGGGCATGAGCAGCCGCGGCAGATTCCAGGTCAGCGTCACCTTGCCGTCCTCGATATGCCCCTTCGCCATGGCCTGCGCGTCGCCGAGATCGATCTGCGCGCCGGCCGACCCGGCGGCACCGAAGGCAAGCCGGCAGAACTGCAGGCGGGCAGATGCTGTCTTGGCGCTCTTGCGGATCAGATCGAGTGCAAAATCGCGGTCCTCGGGTTTCGGATTGTCGTCGATGACCTCAAGGCCATTGACGATCGCGCCGACAGGACTGATGAGATCGTGGCAGACGCGCGAGCACAACAGCGCCGCCAGTTCGAGGGCATCGGGAGCGGGACCGAGAGACGAAGTGCCAGACATGAAGTGTTCCTGGAATGCCGCGATACACGCGGACGGGAGCGAATCACGCATGCTTTTGGATTTGATACACTGGGGAAGCGCATGCTGCCAGCTTGCGGCGGAAGTGAGATGGGAACGGTAGTAGCCGATGAGAACCGCTTATGAATGAGGCATGCCCGCCCCGGATCGACGGCAATGCCGCGGCCGCGCTGATCGAACCACTGACGGAACTGGTGATGCGGGCTGGCGAGGCCATCCTCGCGGTCAATCGCAGCGCCATGAAGGTTGAGGGCAAGAGCGACGGCTCGCCGGTGACCGAGGCCGATCTCGCGGCAGACCGCATCGTTGCCGAGGGCTTGGCGCGGCTTGCGCCAAACGTGCCGTCGCTCTCCGAGGAGCGCACGCGTCTGGCGAGGCCGCCCTGTAGAGACAGCTTCTTCCTGGTCGATCCGCTCGACGGCACCAAGGAATTCGTCGCCGGCCGCAACGAGTTCACGGTCAACCTCGCCCTGGTGACCGAAGGGACGCCGCTGCTTGGCATCGTCGGGGCGCCAGCCCTGGGCGTGATCTGGCGCGGCATTGTCGGCCATGGCGCGGAGCGGTTGATCATTCGCGATGGCGCGCCACCAGTTGTCGAACCGATTCGTACCCGCCCTCACCCGCCGCGCGGAAACTCCTGGACCGTGGCGGTCAGCCGCTCCCATGGCGATGCGCGCACCGAGGCCTTCATCGCCCAGCGGAGCGGCGCGGTGCGGGCCGAACTCGGCTCCGCAGTGAAGTTCGGACGGGTGGCCGAAGGCAAGGTGGACATCTATCCCCGCCTTGCGCCGACCTGCGAATGGGACGTCGCGGCCGGCCATGCCGTGGTCACCGCCGCCGGCGGCAAGATCACGGATTCGCACGGAGCGGCACTGCATTTCGGCCTGCGGGACGACTTTATCGTGCCGGAATTCATTGCCTGGGGCGATCCCGCAGCCGCCCCTTAGAGGCGGGCAACTACTGCGCCAGCGTCTGCTCCAACTCCGGCCAGCGGGCGGTGGCATCTTTCAAAAAACGTTGGGGATCGGCGACAAAGGCGTCCCGATTGTCCTCCCGGCCGAACAGATAGAGCCGCTGCCCGGCGACCGCCCAAAATCGTGGATTGCCGGCATAGGTGACGCCGCGGCCGAGATCGACCGGGTCATAGCCGCCGAATTGCGGACCGTAGATTTCCGGATGAGCGACAAAGGAGGCGCGGTTGCCTTCATTGCGGAAGCGCCAGACCGCGCCTGCCTGCGCAGCCTCAAAGTCCGGCAAACCCTCAAGGGCAGCGGCATCGGTAAAATATGCCACTGGGTCGAATCCCTCGATGGCGAGGCCGGAATAGTGATTGACCACCACCCGCTCGGTCGTGGCAGCCCGGACTGCCGAATCATTGCCGATCAAAGCTAAAAGACCGACGGCGAAGATGAAAAAGGCTATTCCGGGGCGCCGGCGGTATATTTCCTGCCGTTGTACCGTCATAGTTGATATCGATAACATTGGAATCGAGGGGACACTGGGCGCAAGCTAGAGCCGACCTTGTTGGCGTCAGGTTAAGGCGGCGACCAGAATTTCGATCGCAGGGGTTCTTTATGAGTTTCGCATCACGCCTTGCCGCGGCAGCGCTCGCTGCGCTGATGTGCTGGATTGCGCCGGTTGCCGCCCAGCAGGCCCCGCCGCCGCAATACCCGCCGCCGCAGCGCGAGCCCGGTCCGAGCACCTATGGGCCAGACGAACTTGTTACCGCCGGCCACAAATTCTTCGGTAACGTCTCGCGCGGGCTTGCCTCCGTCATCGAACGCGCGGTCAGCCAATGGGGTTTGCCCAATGGCTACGTGCTCGGCGAAGAAGGCTCTGGCGCTTTCGTCGCCGGCCTGCGCTATGGGGAAGGCACGCTCTACACCAAGAATGCCGGCGATCTGCGGGTCTATTGGCAGGGGCCCTCGGTCGGCTTCGACTGGGGCGGCGATGGTGCCCGCACCATGACGCTGGTCTACAACCTGCCCTCCACGCAAGCGATCTACCAGCGCTTCGTCGGCATCGACGGCTCGGCTTACATCGTCGGCGGTTTCGGCATGACCGCGCTGACGGCCAACAACATCGTGCTGGTGCCGATCCGTTCCGGCATCGGGCTCAGGCTTGGTGCCAATGTCGGCTACCTGAAATACACCCCGCGCGCGACCTGGAACCCGTTCTGACCCCGCCGTTAACGCCTTGACGTGAATCCCTCACCACGGACGGGCATTTGGCTGGCATTTTGCCGGCCGCCCGTGGCATTGTGATTAACGAATTATTATCGCGGGAGTAACCCATTCATGGTCGAACCGATCATGTATCTGGCGATCGGTTTTCTGGTCTCGATGCTGTGCGGTCTGATGATCGTGCCGCTGGTGCATAACCGGGCGGTGCGGCTGACGACCCGGCGTATCGAGGCCGCAACCCCGCTGTCGATGGCCGAGATCCAGGCGGACAAGGACCAGTTGCGCGCGGAATTCGCGATGTCGGCGCGGCGGCTCGAAATGAGCGTCGAGCAGCTCAAGAGCAAGACCACGAGCCAGCTCGCCGAACTCGGCAAGAAGACCGACGCGATCAACCGCATGAAGATCGAGCTCGGCGAAAAGAACGCCGCGATCTTCGCGCTCGAGGCGCGCGAAAAGGCGATGAAGGATCAGGCCCGCGCCACCGAAGAGGAGTTCGCCGCCAAGGCCGAGCAGTTGCGCGCCGTCGAGCAGGCGCTGACGAACAAGCAGAGCGAGCTCGGCAAGATCAATGCCGACCTGAACGACCGCTCGATGGCGGCGGATAGCCGCCAGATCGAGCTGATCTCCGTCCGCACCCAGATCGAGGAATTGAAGGACCGGGTCAGCGACGCTGAAAGGGACTTCGCCGCCACCCAGGCCCGCCTGGCCGAGGAACGCAGCGCATCCGAAGCCGCGACCCGCGAGCTCGGGGAGGCGCGAAGCCGGGCCGAGAGTCTGAACCAGCGCGTCACCGACCTCGACCGTCAATTGAGCGTCAAGGTCAATGAAGCCCAGATCCTCGGCAACCGCGTCAACCAACTGGAGGGGCGGCTTGCGAGCCAGGGCAAGCTCTTGGCCGAACGGGAATTCGAGAACAACCAGCTCCGGCAGGCCAATGAGGCAGCCGAGCGCACCGTGAAGGAACTGCGCGCGGCGATGAATGGCGGCAAATCGCCGGCCCTTGAAAAGCTAAAAAGCGAGAAGGCCGCTCTGGAAGAACAGCTCCGCATCATCAGCGACGAGCGGTCAAAGCTGCAGCGCGACATCAACGCGATCCAGGAACAGGCGGAGAACTCCTGGGCGACCGAGCGCATGGAGAACGCGCTGCTGCGCGAGCGCATCAACGACATTGCCGCCGAAGTAGCAAAGCTGGCGATCCAGCTCGAAGGGCCGGATTCGCCGATCGAGGCCATGCTGGCCGCGGAGCCGGCGGTCCCGGCCAAGGGCGGACCGAAGGCGGGACCGAAAGCTGCCAATGGTGTGCCCGCCGCAAGCGGTCTGCCCGAAGGCGGCGGAACGCTCGCCGAACGCATCCGAGCGCTGCAATCCCACGCTTCCCGCGCCCGCCAGCAGGGGGCATAAAGCTCTTTCACGCTTTGGGGTCGGCTTTGGCTTGACACCCCGCCCCTGCCCTTCGTAAATCGCGGCTCCGGCCGAAAGGCCGTTTCCGGCTTCCGCGCCGAGATCCCGGACGCATAGCTCAGCGGGAGAGCGTTCCCTTCACACGGGAGAGGTCCAAGGTTCGATCCCTTGTGCGTCCACCATTAACCTTTTAAAAGTCAACGACTTAGCGGACTAGTTCCCTAACGATGTACCCCAAGAGAGCTCGGGTACAATAGGGGCACGTCGGTATGGCGCGGTTGCCCAGAATCGCTCCGCCACCATATGATTTGCCGGCAAAATCAATGCCTATTCCGACGAATATATAGTTCGAGCGGAGTTCAGCCGACGGGCAGTTCGGGAAAGATCTTGTCGAGCGTGATCGGAAAGTCGCGGACACGCACACCGGTAGCGTTATAGATCGCATTTGCGACTGCAGCTCCTGCCCCACAGTTGCCGAGCTCGCCGATGCCCTTGGCGCCAAGCGGATTGCCCTTGTCGTCCTCCTCGGGGAGGAAGACGGCTTCGACGCTTGGAATATCGGCATGCACGGGCACATGGTACTCGGCGAGATCGTGGTTGACGAAATGACCATGGCGAGGATCGAGTACGGTCTCTTCCATCAGCGCCGCCCCAACGCCCCAGATCATGCCGCCGATCATTTGCGAACGCGCCGTCTTCGGATTGAGGATGCGCCCGGCGGCGAAGACGCCAAGCATGCGCCGCAGCCGTGGTTCGCCCGTGTCGATATCGACCGCGACCTCGGCAAAATGCGCGCCGAACGCATGCTGGGAATAGGTGCGATAGGTTTCTCCGCGGGCCGCAGAACCCTCGGCCATTAATCCGTCCGGTGCGATCCGCTCCAGAAGACTGCCGAGGCTTTCCGAGCGTGAGCCGAGGTGGAGTTTGCCGCCCTCGAAACGAGCTTCCGAAATGTTCGCGCCATGCAAGGGTGAACGTTCATGCGATGCGGCTGCGGACGCGATCTGCTCCCGCAATATCAGACAGGCATTGTGAACCGCCGTGCTCGAACTCGATGCGCCCCACGAGCCGCCCGAACCGGCGGTGCGCGGTAGGCTGCTGTCGCCGAGTTCGACCTTGACGGCCGAGAGCGGTACGCCCAGCCGCTCGGCCGCGACTTGCGCCAGGATCGTATAGGTGCCGGTACCGATATCAGTCATGTCAGCCTGCACCGTGACCTGCCCCCGCGCATCGATGGCGACGCGTGCTGAGCCCGGTCCGAGATAATTGGCGCGGATTGCGGCTGCCATGCCATAGCCGATCAGCTTGCGGCCTTCCCGACGGCTGCCGGGCTTCACCGGGCGATCACGCCAGCCGAAGCGCTCGGCCCCGTCGCGCATGCACGCGATCAGGTTTCGGCTGGAGAAGGCCACGTTGCGCTCCGGATCGCGCTCCGGCTCGTTGCGGATGCGTAATTCGATCGGATCGAGGCCGAGCTGTTCGGCAAGTTCGTCCATTGCGCATTCGAGCGCGAGCAGGCCAGATGCTTCGCCGGGCGCCCGCATCCATTCACCACGATTGGTGTCGAGGCGTACGAGGCGGTGCGTCGTACGGCGGTTCGCCCCTGCATAGAGCGCGCGCGTCGGCACCGCGCTTTGCTCAGTGAACTCCTCGAACCGGGATGTCGAGGAGGTGACCTCATGTCCGATCGCGGTCAGGCGGCCATCGCGGTCCGCGCCGAGCCTGATCCGCTGTTTCATTGCCGGGCGATGGCCGGCATTGGCGAACATTTGCTGTCGCGTCAGAGCGACCTTGACCGGCCGGCCAAGAACGCGCGCGGCCAGTGCGGCGCAGACCGTCTCGGGATGAACGATCAACTTGGCACCGAAGCCGCCGCCGATGAAGGGGCTGATGACCCTGACATTCTGCGGCGAGATGCGCAGCGTATTGGCCAAGCCGGCCTGGATATTCGCCAGCGTCTGCGCCGAAGTATGGACGGTCAGTCGGTCCCCATCCCATTCGGCGATGGCCGCATGCGGCTCCATCGGATTATGGCTCTCGAACGGCGTCGCATAAACGGCGTCGAGCTTGACCGGCGCCTCTGCGAAAGCGCGGTCAAAGTCGCCAAGTATCGAGTCCGTGGGAAAGCCGGCATTGGTACGTTCGGGCCGGTAGATTTCGGCATTCGGCGCTGCGGCATCGAACGCGCCCGGTTCGCTCGCATAGCGCAGCCTGATCAGCCTCGCTGCCTCTCGCGCCTCCTCGAAGGTCTCGGCGACGACCAGCGCGACCGGCTCATCATGATAGCGGATGCGCTCGCTCGCCAGCACCGGCCGGGCCCGCGTGAACACCTCCGGCACAGTTGGCGTGACAGCCGGACCGAAGGCCGCTTGGCTCGGTGCGTTCCTGTGCGTCATCACCAGGATGACGCCGGGTGCGCGCTCGGCGTCGCCGGTATCGATTTCGAGGATACGTCCCTTGGCGATGCTCGCACCGAGGATGTAGCCAAAGGCCGCCGCTCGATCGAGCCTGTGCTCGTAGGCATAGCGTGCCCTCCCCGTGACCTTCAGCGCTCCGTCGATACGGTCCACGGGCTGGCCGATTGCCGTGGCAGCGCCGGGGCGCGATGTCGTCTGAACGATGTAGTCTTTAGCCATCGTCTTGTACCTCAAACGTCTTGGGCGGCTTCAGCGAGCGTCCGGCGCAGCGTGCGCCGCGCCAGCTCGATCTTGAAGGCGGCGTGGCCTTCGGCGCGCGCGCCGGAAAGAGCCGCATCGGCGGCCGCAGCGCAGGTCTCGTCGCCCGCGGCCCGCCCGGCAAGCGCACGCTCGCCTTCGGCAGAGTGCCAAGGCTTGGGTGCAACGCCGCCCATTGCGATGCGCGCGCTGCGGACGCGTCCGGCGGCGACGTCGACAATTGCCGCGACCGAGACCAGGGCGAAAGCGTAGGACGCGCGGTCGCGGACCTTGCGGTAGAGCTGCCGACCCGGCGGCGGTGGCGGCAAGATCACAGCGGTAACCATCTCGCCGGCGGCGAGCGTGGTCTCGATGTGCGGCGTCGTTCCCGGCAGGCGGTGCAGTTCGCCAAGCGGAAAGACGCGTGTGCGGCCGTCGGATTGTATCGTCTCGACGCGCGCATCGAGCGCGGTCATGGCCACCGCCATGTCCGATGGGTGGACCGCGATGCAGGCCTCGCTGGCGCCGAGGATCGCGTGAAGCCGGTTGAAGCCGCCGCGCGCGCTGCAGCCCGAGCCGGGGTCGCGCTTGTTGCACGGCATGCCGCGTTCATAGAAATACGGGCAGCGCGTACGTTGCAGCAGATTGCCGGCAGTGCTGGCCTTGTTGCGTAGCTGGGCGGAGGCACCCGAGAGCAGCGCCTGCGAAAGCAGCGGGTAGCGCCTTCTCACCCGGATGTCGGCCGCGAGATCGCTATTGGGAACCTGTGCCCCGATACGCAGGCCGCCTTCCGGCGTCTCCTCGATCAAGCGCAGTGGCAGGCGGTTAATATCGACGAGATGTATCGGCTGCTCGATCTCCAGCTTCATCAGGTCGATGAGATTGGTGCCGCCGGCGATGAATTTTGTACCGGGACGCGCGGCCACCGCGGCGGCCGCCTCGCGCAGGCCGGCTGCGCGTTCATAGGTGAACGGCTTCATCGTTCAGGTCCTCCCGGCGACATCGCGAATGGCCGCGACGATGTTGGGATAGGCGGCGCAACGGCAGAGATTGCCGCTCATGCGCTCGCGAATTTCCGCATCGCTCAGCGTGGTCTGCGCAACGAGATCGCCCGTGACATGGCTCGGCCAGCCGTCCCTGGCTTCGTTCAGCATGCCGACGGCCGAGCAGATCTGGCCCGGCGTGCAATAACCGCACTGGAAGCCGTCGCGCGCGATGAACGCGGCCTGCATCGGATGCAGCGCCTCGCCCTGCGCGAACCCTTCAACTGTCGTGATCTCGTCGCCTTGATGCATGATCGCAAGCGTCAAGCACGAGTTGATCCGCCTGCCGTTGATCAGGACCGTACAGGCGCCACACTGACCGTGGTCGCAGCCCTTTTTGGATCCGGTCAGACCAAGCTGATGGCGCAGCGCATCGAGCAGCGTGGTGCGCGGATCGAGTTCGACTGCAGTCGGGCTGGCGTTGATGATCAGACTTAAGGGGATTCTCTTCGTTCCGGCTGCAGGTTCGAGAAGACCGCTAGACTGAGCGAACGCCGGCGCGGCGTCAGCTATCCCAACAGTGAGCAGCGCCGTAGCTGCCGCGGCCCCCTGAATCACGGTCCTTCGTGTCGGCCCGTCATCGGTCGGGCGTCGGTCTCTGCAGTCGGCCATGTCGAGCTCGCTCCCTTGCGCACCCCGTGCGTGCTCAACGCAACATAGGTGCGCCGACTGGGGCGTTCTTTCACGATTCCGGCGCTCTTGCAGGATTCAGGAAAAAAAAGCTGTTGCCGGTAGGCTCGGGGCGTCATGCCTCGCTCGCGTTTAAATGCCGTGGTGAAATGGCTCTGGCTGGAGAAGCCTAGTGTGGCCGCGATCAGCGCAAGTTCGTGGTCGGAATCCGCAAGAAGCTGCTCGGCGCGGCGAATCCGCCGCGCAATCACAAAGGCATAGGGAGCCATTCCGATCGCCGTCCTGAAGCGGCGCGCGAAGGAATCAATCTCCATGTCTGCGATCGCCGCGAGATCGCTCAGCCTGATCTCCCCGTTGAGGTGCTCCTCGACATACTCCTCAATCCTGCGGAGCGTCGCCTTGCCGAGCGCGCCATGTGCACTTGGACGGGGTTTGCCACCGTCGATCGCCATGACCCGATGCATCGCAATGGCGGCGAGATGCTCGACATAAGCAGTGTCCGGCTTGCCGCCGAATGCAACGTCGTTATGCAGCGCCGTCAGCAGCGCAGCGACAACCGCATCGGCGCGATTGACCAATATTGGTAACGTCTCCGCCGAACGCTCGCATCCGAGCCGAGCGTGATCGAGCCAAAGGGCGGAGTAGACGAGATCCGACTCGCAATAACTGCCGGAGCGCTCGACACCTGCGGGGATGAAGGAGAGCGCGCCCGGCCTGTCCCGGCCATCATAGACGAGTTCGCCGGAGCACGAAATCCGCGTTCGCGCGGTGTTGCCTGTATGGGTCAGCACGATCAGATGCGAGGGCGCTGTCCAGGTTAGCTCGGCTTCCCGGCAGGACCAGCGGCGATGGTCGAACACGATTGCACCATCAAGCCATGAGCATGTATCCGGTGGCCCCGATCGGGTCTCATCTGTGACGCGGAGTTCCCCCTCTCCGATCATCGGGGTCAAAGCCATGGCATGTACCTTTCCTTGATCAACTCAATTCGCTTGGCCTCATCGAAACGGCCGAAGTGAATTCGGGCACTTCCGCATACGAACTTGAGATCTCGCTCGGAAGTCAAACGGTCGTCCTCCGTCACGAGGCGTGAAATGGCTGTGCTATTTGCGCCATACGTCAGATCGAGGGGCGTCGTTGAGGTAGACGCATTGCGCAACACGAAGACGAGCAGCCAACTTATCCGAAATGCGGATCTGCAAGAAATCGGTCCCTTCCGTGTGGGGTAGTCTTCATCGCTCTCGGCTGAGGAGCCCCTCGAGCTTTCGGGAACTACCCTGCCAGAAACAACATCGATCGCAACGCACATGCAGCGCTCCTGCCTTGTCGAACGTGCGCACGATGGGATCTGGTTGTCGCAGAACTTTGCCGACCATTACCGGCAATTGTCGCGATCTGTCTCAGGAACGCTGCACTGCATAGTTCGCGACAAGTTGGAGCCGTGCTTCTGTCCGCTCCTCTTCAATCACCTTGCTTTCAATCCGGCTTTGCGGAACTGCATCAAGTCCTGAGCCATACGACTTTGCGACAAAGTGGCTCACCGGGGACCGGATTCTGCGACTGCTTGTACTTAAAACGGGTTCAACCCTACACGACCGATACATTCTGTTACACTTTTCCGGTGGGTTGGGCGCTGGACTTCGGTATGATGTGGAACGGAGCAACTGGATGGACTCGGCACCGCACATCGCCGTCGTGGATGATCATCGCGACATCCGCGATCTGGTCGGCAAATACTTGATGCAACATGGCTACCGCATCAGCCTTGCGGAGAGCGCCGCCGCACTTCGCCGTCTGCTCGAACGAAGTGCTTTTGACCTGGTGGTTCTCGACGTCATGATGCCGGGCGAGGACGGATTGTCTCTCTGCCGCCATCTCCGCAGCACCACGGAGCTCCCCGTCATCCTGTTGACTGCCATGGTGGAGCAGACCGATCGGATCGTCGGCCTCGAAATGGGCGCCGATGACTACGTATGCAAGCCGTTCAATCCCCGCGAACTCCTCGCCCGTATCAAAGCGGTGCTTCGCCGAGTCCAAAGCCTGCCGCCGCAGAAAGGCCGGCTCGCGACCAAGGTCGTACGTTTCGATCGATGGACTTTTGACGTCAGCCGGCGCGAGTTGGTTGGACACGATGGCGTTGCTGTCCCGCTCAGCACGGCAGAGTTTCGGCTCCTCTGCGCCTTTCTCGATCATCCCGGCCTGGTGCTCAGCCGCAATCAGCTCCTCGACCTGACGGTCGGCCGAGATGCCGATCCGTTCGATCGGAGCATTGACAATCAGGTCAGTCGTTTGCGGAAGAAGATCGAGGCCGACCCGAAAGTACCAGCGTTGATCAAGACTCACTGGGGTGGTGGATACAGCCTCGTTGCGCAGGTCGAGCAGCCATGATGAGCTTATGGAAGCGCAGCCTGGCGGCCCGTTTCATCTGCTTCACGCTGCTGTCGCTGATGCTGTCGCAAGCGGTTGTGTTCTTCATTTCCTGGGATGAGCACGGGCAGACGATCCGGAAGGCCGCCAAGGGCGAGATATTCAGCCGGTGCGCCTCGCTTGCCCGGGTCTTGGAGGCGACGCCTCCAGCGCTTCAGTCGGATATCCTGAACGCCAGCAACACCAGTTCAGCGAGATATTGGATATCGACCAACGGCCTGAAGGATGCCCCGGCCTGGCGAGAGGAGGCGTGGGAGCGTTTGGCACAGCCATTGCCACGCGTAACCTTTCCCGGCCACCGTGCGCCCCTCGAGGTGCGACCGGATTTCGTCCGAAATTCGGCCAGTAGTAGCAGCGCCACCTCCTCGCAATGGATCGATCTAAAGCCGGAAGCCTGGCCACTGTCCCGGCCAGCGAAGTTTCTCTATCTCGATGACGCCACCGGCATGGGTTTGGCCGTGCAGTTGGCAGGCGGCGCATGGCTGAACACTGCATTTGCCAAACCCGCGCAAGACGGCTTCTGGACTTCCCAATCCACCGTAACGCTCGGCCTGTCGGCGTTGTTGTTGTCGATCATTGCCGTATTCGCCGCGCGCGGCATCGCGCAACCATTGCGTCGCCTGGCCGAGGCGGCCGAAGCCCTTGGCCGCGGTCAGGAGATCGTACCGCTGCCGGAGACCGGCCCCGACGATATCCGGCGTACGGCCGAGGCATTCAATCGCATGCAGGCGCGCCTGCATCGTTTCGTCGACGATCGAACCAGAATGCTGGCCGCCATCGGCCATGATCTGCGCACACCTCTGACCTCACTCCGTTTGCGTGCAGAGTTCGTGCCCGATCAGGAAGTGCGGGAGAAAATGCTCTCCACGATTACGGAGATCCAGACGATGACGGAGGCAACCCTCGCATTCGCCCGCGAGGAGGCGACCGCAGAAGCCACGCGTACGGTGGATCTCTCAGCTCTCGTGGAAAGTCTTTGCGACGATCTCGCCGAGCTCGGCTACGATGTTTCGTTCTCGGAGGGGACGAAGATCAGCTATAGCTGCCGACCAGACGCGCTGCGCCGCGCGTGCCGCAACCTCGTCGAAAATGCCATCCGTTATGGCGAGCGGGCGCGGGTCAGCGTGGAGAGGCGAGCAGACAGCATCGAAATCATCGTCTCCGATGATGGCCCCGGTATTCCGGACAGCGCCAAGGAGCAGGTCTTTACGCCTTTCTTTCGGATGGAAAATTCGCGGAATCGCGAAACTGGAGGCGTCGGTCTTGGTCTTTCTATTGCGCGGACCATCGTGCGCCACCATGGCGGAGATATCACATTGATCAACCAGCAGAAGGGACTGCGCGCGGCCATCAGCCTGCCACCGCTGGATAGCGGAGCTCCTCCCAACAGCGGACCTCCTCCCATCGGGGTCCGGGTCGCGGCCGCAGGAGTGAAGGACAATATCAACGCTCTCGAACCGGCAACCCGCACCGTGAGCGTCTACCTCAAGTAAAATCCAAGCATTCCGCCCGCGTCAAAAGAATTGCTGGAGGCGCGCGAACAAAATCCGCGCGAGGCGATGCCGCCCGAGCCTCAAGTGCACAGGGATTTCAGCTCCGGCGGCGGGGCGCCCTTCCCCTCAAGCATCCCCAGCGCTAGCGCCGCCTCCACCCGCACGCTCGGATCCTGATCGTCCGCTAGCTGTCGGAGCGGCAGAATGGCTTGTTCGATCCCCGGGAAGGCCGGACCGAGGCGTCCGAGGTGCCAGGCCGCCAGGCTGCGGACGAAGGCAAGCTCATTGCCCAACTCCGCGATGAGGACGATGACCGGCGCTCCCCCCGGCGGCTCCACCCGGGCGAGTGCCGCCGCCGCCCAGACGCGCACGAACCCAACCGGGTCCTGGAGGGCCGCAGCGAGGTCGGACACAGCCTCGGTTGCCGCGGGGCCGATCTCGCCCAGGGCATATGCGCCGAGGCGGCGCCGGAGCGGATCGGTGCTCGAAAGCTCCCTCACCCACTCTGGGACGGAAGTCCCTATGTAAGCGACCTGCGCGCTCATGGCCCGTCCCTACTCAAGGACCCACGCCGAGCCGGCGGTCCAGGTTGAACGCGGCGCTTATCAACCCGATGTGAGTGAATGCCTGCGGGAAGTTGCCCAGCGCTTCGCCACACGGACCCGTCTCCTCGGCGTACAGGCCGAGGTGGTTGGCGTAGGTCAGCATCTTCTCGAAGATGAAGCGGGCTTCCTCGGCGCGGCCCGCCCGGGCCAGCGCTTCCACCAGCCAGAACGTACACATATTGAACGTCCCCTCGCTCCCGGTCAGACCGTCGCCGGCTCCTCTGCCGATCTCGTAGCGGTGCACCAGGCTGTCGGAGACCAGCTCCGCCATGGTCCGATCCAGCGTCCCACGCATGCGGGGGTCGGTCGGCGACAGGAAGAAGACGAGCGGCATGATCAGGTTGGATGCATCCACCGCGTTGGTGCCGAAGTGCTGCACGAAGGTCTGCCGCTCGGTGTCCCAGCCGCGCGTCATGATGGCCTCGTAGATGCGGTCGCGCTCCACGGCCAGGTGGGTGCGGTCCAGCGGCAGGCTCCGCTTCTGCGCAAGGCGGATCGCTCGGTCCAGCGCCACCCAGCACTGCACCTTGGAGTACACGAACTGCTGCCGCCCGCCACGCACCTCCCAGATGCCATCGTCGGCTCGCTCCCAGTTGTTCGCCACCCAGTCCAGCATCTTGCGCAGGTGGCACCAGAAGTCATAGGCGATCGGCGTCCCATACTTGTCGTACAGGTAGACGGCGTCCATCAGCTCGCCGTAGATGTCGAGCTGTAGCTGGCCGACAGCGGCATTGCCGACTCGCACCGGGCGTGAGCCGCGGTAGCCGTCGAGGTGATCGAGGACCTCCTCGGGCAGCTCGTGTCCGCCGTCGATGCGATACATCGTCTGCAACGGCTCGCCCCGGGCGCCCTCGACGGCCCGCTGCTCCAACCAGGCCATGAACTGCTCTGCCTCCGACGTCAGCCCCAGGCGCAGGAAAGCGTAGTTGGTGAAAGCGGCGTCGCGCACCCACGTATAGCGATAGTCCCAGTTGCGCACCCCACCGATCTCTTCCGGCAGCCCGCAGGTCGGCGCCGCCACGATCGCGCCGGTCGGCGCGAACGTCAACAGCTTCAACACCAGCGCCGAGCGGTTGACCATCTCGCGCCAGCGACCTGAATAGTTGCACTTCCTCAGCCACTGCCGCCAAAAGGCCAAGGTCTGCGTCAGCGCCTCCGTGCCGACCAGCCGCGCCTCGAGCAGGACGCCGTCATGAACGGTGTCGTGGCCGTTCTCCTCCACCTGGCGGAGGATGAACGTGGTCGTCTCGCCGGGGTTGAGGACGAACTCGGCAGCGACGCCGTCGCCCTGCCGACCAAGCGGGAAGCGGCTGACCAGCGAGACTTTCATGCCTTGCGCCTCGAAGATCGCTCCCCGGCCTTCCAGGACGACCTGGTGGGGCCGGCGGGCAAAGTCGAAAGCCGGCCGGCAGTCGAGCCGGAAGCGGACCGACCCGCGCACCGCCCGCACGACCCGGACGATCTGGTGGATCTTTCTGGTCTCGCGCGAGCCTTGGACCGGCATGAAATCCACGACCTCACCGACGCCCTGGTCGCTAAGAAAGCGCGTCACCAGGACGTTGCTGTCAGGCATGTACATCTGTTTGTGCTGCGCCTCGTAGAGACTGGCGATGCGGAATGAGCCCCCTTTCTGGTCGTCGAGGATCGCCGCGAAGACGCTCGGCGAGTCAAAGTGCGGCAGGCAGCACCAGTCGATGGAGCCGTCGATGCCGACCAGGGCAACCGTGTGCAGGTCGCCGATGACGCCGTAGGACTCGATTGGCTTGTAGCCCATGATCTCGTCTCCTCCGCTCGCTCGACGCGGCAACGCCAAAATACTCGGAGGCGTTCCGCCGGCCGTGCCTTGCGTTGATTCGATGCGCATCGCACAGCGTTCTACGCTGAACGTGGAAATTCCAGCCGTGCACCGAAGGGCCTCCTTTGGACGGCTCCTGGAGCGCCTCGCAGGACCTCAAAGCGCGTCTCATCGCCATCGCGCCAGAAACGGATGTCGAATAACCCTGTACCGAGACGCAGATCGAGTACAGTCAGATCGGGCAACCATTGCGGCAGAGATGGATCAACGTACAGCTTTCCCTTCGGAGCGTCCGGCGCGAACCCAAGTATCGCCTGCAGAAACGCGAAGACCGACCCCGCTGCCCAGGCCTGTGGGATGTTGGCGCCAAGATATTGAACGGGAAAGCTTCTTCGATCACGCTCGATCGTCGTATAGAGCTCTGGCAACTGATTGGACAGGAAGTGGCTTCCAGCATCGCTGATATCGCGTGCGACCCTTGCGGCCTCTGCGTGGAATCCATATCGTTTAAAGCCGAGAGCGATAACGGCATTGTCGTGGGGCCAGACCGACCCGGTTTGGTAATTATATGGGTTGAACGCTGGGTTCGAGGCCGACAGCGTGCGGATGCCCCAACCGCTCCACATGTCCGATGCCATGAGACGTTGCACGACCTTTCCGGCGCGTTCCTGCGGAACGATGCCTGACCACAAGCAATGGCCGGCATTGGAGGCAACCGTAAGAACCTTTTTCTTTTCGCCATCCAGCGCCAGGGCGTAGAAACCCAACTCCTCATCCCAGAAGGTCTCGTTGAACCGTTTGAAAAGCGCTGCGGCTTTGCTGCGCAGATCCGCGGCACGGCGTGTCTTGCCGAGTTCATCGAACACTTCCGCCATGCGCAGCCAGGCGTCATAGACATAGCCCTGCAACTCGCAGAGCGCCTTCGGTCCCTTGACGAGCGACCCGTCAGGATGAACCACACTGTCTCCGGAATCCTTCCAGCCCATATTCTCGTAGCCGACCGGAGAGCGGGTCTGATACTCCTGGAATCCATCGCCGTCGCTATCACCGTGCTTGTCTATCCAGGACAGGCATCCCTCCGCGGTCTCAAGATGCTGATCCAACAGCGCCTTGTCGCCCGTTGCCCGCCAGGCCGCATGCAGCGTGATGAGATAGAGCGGCGTCGCATCGGCCGTGCCGTAATATGGCGTGTGCGGAATCAGTTTGAAATGAGCGAGTTCTCCGTAGCGGATTTCATGCAGGATCTTTCCCGGCTCAGCGTCGCGGTAATCGTCCGGTTCCTTCGCCTGGAGCGCGCCCAGGATGTCGAGCGTTCCACGGGCGAAATCTGGATAGATCAGCATGTTCTGTAGCGACACGATCAAGCTGTCCCGGCCAAACGGAGCCACAAACCACGGCAAGCCGGCGGCAGGCAGGAACACCATGTGATCGGTGCCGGCGATCGGTAGCCGAAGCGCCGCCATGTCCTCCAGCGCCTGGCGATAAAGGCGGTAGAACTCCTCGTTACTGCAGCGGATCTGCAGTACCGATTGCAGCCAGTCCGAGAGCGCCTCGGCGTGGCGGGTTCGTTCATGGTTGTGCACACATGCGTCCGGTGCAGCGAAGTGTCGGTCGCCATCCTCCAACGCATAGAGCAAGCAGCAATGCCAGGCTTCGCCCGCCTCGAGGCTGATTTCGAAGCTCAGCCGGCCATTAGCGTACTCGATTTCGCTCTGGCGATGTACAGGAGCAACGGTTACCGCGCGGACGAAATCGCTGTTGCGATAGCATGTGCGAAGTTCCCGCTTCGCCGACGACCATGTCGTGGTGATCCGCCCGCGGCGCACAATATCGCCCGACTTCACCTCGAAAATGTCGGCGAAATCCGACCGTATCGCGATCTCGAGCTGGAAGCGTACCTGCTTCGTGCCGTGATTTGTAATGTCCAGATCTTCGTGCATCCCGCCATTGATATAGCGGCTGATCACAAAACCGAGCGTGCGCGGCGGGATCAAGCCGTCGGCGGTAGGAATCCTGGTGTTCGTAAGATAAATTCGGGACGCATAGTGGGTGATGGAACCTCCATTGAGAAGATCCCAAGGTTCACCATTTGCGTAGACGGCCCAGCTGCTGATTACTCTTGTATCAAAGAAATAAAGTCCCTTTTCGGTTGGCCAGTTGATTTGTCCGTCTGGTTCGCTGACCAGCACTGTTTGCCCCTGATGGATCGAGATTTGATGTGGACCAACCTGAACCTTAAATGGCATAGGATGCTCGCGAATTCAGCCGCTTGGTGCCGCGATCACAACAATGGCAACAACAACAACCAGATGAGGCTGCAAGCTTCTCCCATAAGGCGGAAGCATTGTTAAGGCAGAAGCATTACGCGTTTCGGTCTCATCTGCCAGCCGGATTTCGGTTTCCGACAAGAACGAACGATGCCTTGTCTCCCCTCTGGCTCGGTGGGGATCTTATGTCCGCGCACGCGCTGGCTCAAAGAACTCAAGTCGCAATCGCAAATGCCTAATAGCGAATAGGTCAGCGCTTCAGACCTACATCCCTTTAGTGGCGAACTGTCGTAACACTGGACGGCTGGTCGTTGCTTCTCCGAAGAAGTCGCGCTACCACTTGGTGGGTGCGGACGCGCCTTGATACGGCGTTGACGATAGAGATGCCCTAGTACGAGTGTTCTTTCCGCCGCACGCGCCGGGAGGACGAAGCTGAAGGGGCGAGACCATGAGCGCCGTCCTTCCGATCATTTGCCTTGCAAGGCATGGCGAGACCGCCTGGAGCCTCTCAGGCCAGCATACCGGCCTCACAGATTTGCCTCTCACCGAGCGCGGCGAACTCAATGCGCAGAGTTTGGGCTCGCGGTTGCAGGGTTTCACTTTCGCAAAAGTGTTCACGAGCCCCCTGAAGCGAGCGGTCCGGACGTCTGAGTTGGCTGGCTTCGGCGTCGAAGCGAAACCCGACCGCGATCTAGTGGAATGGAATTACGGCCAATACGAGGGGCGTCGCACAAAGGAGATCCACGAAGAGCGTCCCGGCTGGCAATTGTTTCGCGACGGCTGTCCGGGAGGAGAAACACCCAATCAAGTCGGCGCCCGGGCCGACCGCATCGTGGAGCGCGTTCGCAACGTCCCTGGGAACGTGTTATTGTTCTCGAGCGGACATTTTCTCCGAGTTTTGGCGGCACGCTGGTTAGGTCTCGATGCGGAGGCCGGACGATTCTTCACGCTCGACACTGCAAGCCTAAGCATACTTGGGTACGAACACGATCAGTCAGAACCAGTGATCCGGCTGTGGAATGACACCAGACACGTCGAGGGTCGATTCGCACCAGCCTTCGCGCGTTGAGATTTAGAAGCGCCCGTTGGAGTAACATAATCTTGAATATGACCCGCGCGTGTTAGGCGCGCACGCTGAGCATATTGCAGAGAGTTGCGTAAGGGTAAGACCGATGAATCAGGTCGTCTTTCTGGTCGACGTCGACAATACGCTTCTCGACAACGACCACATCCAGGCTGACATCAAGGCCTATCTCGAGCGCCAGTACGGTGCCGCCTGTCGCGACCGGTACTGGGCAATTCTCGACGACCTGTTTGTCGAACTGGGGTATCGAGACTATCTCGGTGCACTGCAGCGGTACCGTGTCGAACACCCGCAGGACATGCATCTGTTGTCAATGTCTTCGTTCCTGGTCGATTACCCGTTCGCCAATCGTCTGTACCCGGGATCGCTGGATGTGCTCGAACGACTGCGTCAGTGGGGCCCGACCGTCCTTCTCACTGATGGCGACGTTGTTTTTCAACCGCGCAAGGTTGAGCGCTCCGGCCTTTCAGAGGCCGTGAACTCGCACGTGTTGATCTACATCCACAAGGAACTCGCGCTCGACGATGTCGAGTCCCGTTATCCGGCACTGCACTACGTCCTGATAGACGACAAGCCGCGAATCCTCGCCGCGGTCAAGGAAGCCTGGGGCAGTCGCGTCACCACCGTTTTTCCCCGACAGGGACAATATGCGCATGACGCGAAGGCGCTCGCCTCCTTCGCCACACCGGACGTGACGGTGGACCGGATCGGAGACCTGCTCGACTATGATCTGGGTCGCCTGCTTGCGGCTCTCCCTCGACTCGAAGCTGTGCGGAGGTGAAGCAATGAAGGCAACGCAAAAGCTCCACGAGCTCGGACAGAGCGTTTGGCTCGACAACATCACCCGTGACCTGCTGACGAGTGGCACTTTAAAGCGCTACATTGCCGACTTGTCGCTGTCGGGGCTCACATCAAACCCGACAATCTTCGATCACGCGATCAAGAACAGCTCACATTATGATTCTGCGATCCGCAGCAAGCTGAACGAGGGAAAGTCGGGTGAGCCGCTATTCTTCGAACTAGCGATCGAAGATCTAGCGCAGGCAGCCGACCTGTTCCGCCCGATTTGGGACCGCACCAATGGTGTAGACGGATGGGTCTCGCTCGAGGTCTCGCCACTCCTTGTACATGATACGGCCAGCACAATCGCAGCCGCCAGGGATTTGCACGCACAGGCGAAGCGCCCCAACCTCTTCATCAAGATACCCGGCACCAGGGAAGGGTTGCCCGCCATCGAAGAGGCAATTTTCGCCGGCGTGCCCGTGAATGTGACCCTGTTGTTCAGCCGAGAGCACTACCGCGCCGCGGCGGAGGCATATCTGCGGGGCATCGAGCGGCGCATTGCAGCCGGTCTGAATCCAAATGTTGGCTCCGTTGCGTCGGTCTTCGTCAGTCGCTGGGATGCCGCCGTCGCCAACAAGGTTCCCGCGCCTTTACACAACAAGCTGGGTATCGCAATCGCGAAACGAACATACAAGACAGCCTGCGAATTGCTCGGCTCCTCACGCTCGCGGCGTATCTACAACGAGGGTGGGCGGCCACAGCGCCTGCTATGGGCGAGCACCGGAACCAAGGATCCCGCGGCATCCGACGTCCTGTACATCAAGGCGCTGGCCGCGCCGCTCACGGTCAACACCATGCCGGAAAGCACGGTGAAGGCCCTCGCCGACCACGGAGACGTCGGAGAGATGTTGGCGGCCGATGGCGGCGACTCCGAAGAGGTGCTGTCGCAATTTGCAAAGGCCGGCGTCGATGTCGAAGCGCTAGCAGCAACGTTGCAGGACGAAGGTGCCAAGTCGTTTGTCAAATCCTGGAACGAGCTGCTGGGCGTCATCTCTGCCAAAACCGAGGTGCTCAAGAAGGCAAGCTAGGTTGCAATCGAGACGAAGGTCCTCGCAATGGATATACTGGTCGTTGACGTGGGCGGCACCCACGTCAAGATCCTTGCCTCCGGCGAAAAAGTAAGGCGAGAAATTGACTCCGGGCCGACCCTGACGGCCCGGCAGATGGTGTCGAGCGTCGAGAAACTCGCCGACGGCTGGGAATATGATTTCGTCTCGATTGGCTATCCGGGCCCGGTTGTGCATGACCGCCCAATGGCGGAGCCTCATAATCTGGGAAAAGGCTGGATGGGCTTCAACTTCGCTGCGGCATTCAAACTGCCGACGAAAGTCATCAACGATGCGGCGATGCAGGCGCTCGGCAGCTACGGGGGCGGCAAAATGTTGTTCCTCGGGCTCGGAACGGGACTCGGCTCGGCGATGGTCATCGATGGCATCGTGCAGCCGATGGAGCTTGGGCACTTACCCTACAAGAAGCGGGTCTATGAGGACTATGTCGGCGCCCGCGCGCTGGAGGAGTTCGGCAAGAAAGCATGGCGGAAGCATGTCGAAGATGTCGTTGAATATCTGATTGCGGCACTCCAGCCGGAGGACGTCGTGCTGGGCGGCGGCAACGCCAAACTATTGAAAGAACTGCCGCCATTGTGCCGGCTTGGGGATAATGCCAACGCATTCAAGGGTGGCTTCCGAATGTGGGAAGGCCCGCCAAAGGGAAAGATCACTCGCTCGCGCAAACAAACTGCGCAAGCCGCCATAGCGCGTTAACAGGAGCGATGAATGGCAACGGCCACGAAAACGGTCACCGAGCTTCCCGCCTGGAAGGACCTGTCCGCCCATTTTCAGAAGATCGGCCGCCTGCATCTGCGCGAGCTCTTTGCTCAAGACCCAAAACGCGGCGAGCGGTTGACGGTCGAGGCGGCCGGGCTCTACCTCGACTACTCGAAGAACCGGATTACCGATGACACGCTAGCTCTGCTGTTGCAACTGGCCGAACAGTCCGGGCTCCGCGCGCGGATCGATGCGATGTTCGGAGGCCAGAAGATCAACGTTTCCGAGAAGCGGGCCGTCCTGCATGTCGCGCTCCGCGCGCCGAAGGGGCAATCGATCCTGGTTGATGGCGAGGACGTTGTGCCGCAGGTCCATTCGGTGCTCGACCGCATGGCCGATTTTTCCGATCGCGTACGCGGCGGTGCGTGGCGCGGCCACACCGGCAAGCCAATCCGCAACATCGTCAACATCGGCATCGGCGGCTCCGATCTGGGGCCGGTGATGGCCTGCGAGGCGCTCAAGCATTACAGCGACCGCGCGATGACGTTCCGGTTCGTCTCCAACGTGGACGGCACCGATTTCGCGGAAGCGACCCGCGATCTCGATCCGGCCGAGACTCTGTTCATTATCTCTTCCAAGACTTTCACTACACTGGAGACCATGACCAACGCCAGGAGCGCGCGCGATTGGTCGCTCGCGGGACTTGGGGGAGACGAGAAGTCGGTCGCGAAGCATTTCGTCGCGGTGTCGACCAACGCGAAGGAAGTGACGAAGTTCGGCATCGATATCGCCAACATGTTCGGCTTCTGGGACTGGGTTGGCGGACGGTACTCCATGGACTCCGCGATCGGACTCTCGACGATGCTTGCCATCGGCCCGGACAACTTTCGCGCCATGCTCGGCGGCTTCCATGAGATGGATGAGCATTTCCGCACCGCGCCGTTCGAGCGTAACCTGCCGGTGCTGATGGGGCTGCTCGCCATCTGGTACAATAACTTCTTTGGCGCGCAGACGGTGGCGGTGCTGCCTTACGAACAATACCTGAAACGGTTCCCGGCATATCTCCAGCAGTTGACGATGGAGAGCAACGGCAAGCACGTCACGCTCGAGGGCAATCCTCTCAACTACAACACCGGTCCGATCTATTGGGGCGAGCCTGGGACCAACGGTCAGCATTCCTTCTATCAGCTCATCCATCAGGGCACCCGTCTCATTCCTTGCGACTTCATCGCGTTTCACAAGACACTCAACCATCTTGGAGAGCAGCACGACATGCTGCTCGCGAACGTCTTTGCTCAGGGCGAAGCGCTCGCATTTGGCAAGACGGCTGACGAAGTGAGGCGGGAGGGGTCTGCCGATTGGCTCGTTCCGCATCGCGTGTTCGAAGGAAACAGGCCGTCGACTACGATTCTGCTGGAACGGCTAACACCCGCGGCTCTCGGCAAACTCGTCCCGCTGTACGAGCACAACGTCTTCACGCAGGGCGCAATTTGGCAGATCGATTCATTCGACCAATGGGGCGTCGAACTCGGCAAGGTGCTGGCGCAACGCATCATCCCGGAACTCACCAATGAAGCCGAACCCAAATTCGGACACGACAGCTCGACCAACACATTGATCCGCCGACATCGCACGTTCAGGGAGAAGTCGCACTAAGTACTGATCTCGACACGCCAGGATACCTGCGCACCCGGGGGGAAGTCACACCGGGAAAAAAAGAGGAGCCACTCATGCAACTCGGGATGATCGGTCTCGGCCGAATGGGCGCCAATATGGTGCGAAGACTTGTTCGACATGGTCACCAATGTGTCGTCTTCGACATGTCGCCGAACGCCGTTGCAGAACTGGTGAAAGAGAAGGCGACGGGAAGCGCCTCTCTGGCGGATTTCGTGGCGAAGCTCGAAAAGCCGCGCGCGATCTGGTTGATGGTTCCGGCGGCAGTCGTAGATAGATCGATCGGTGATCTGCTGCCGCTGCTCGAAGCCGGCGACATTCTGATTGACGGCGGCAACTCCTACTACATCGATGACATCAGGCGTTCCAAGGAGTTGGCGCACAACGGCATCCATTATGTCGATGTTGGCACCAGCGGCGGCGTGTGGGGTCTCGAGCGCGGCTACTGCATGATGATCGGCGGCCCTGACGAGGCCGTGCAGCGGCTGGATCCGATCTTCAAGACCCTCGCTCCCGGTCTCGGCGAAATCCCGCGCACCCCGGGACGAGAGCGCGCCTCCGCAGGCACCTCCGAGCAAGGCTATCTCCACTGCGGACAGAGCGGCGCCGGTCATTTCGTCAAGATGGTCCATAATGGTATCGAGTACGGGCTGATGGCGGCGTATGCCGAGGGGCTCGGTATCCTGCGCGCAGCGAACATCGGCAAGCACGCGCACGCGGCGGACGCCGAAACAACACCGCTTCGCATTCCCGAGCACTACCAATATGACTTGAAGCTGCCCGAGATCGCAGAAGTGTGGCGGCGCGGCAGCGTGATCGCCTCGTGGCTTCTCGATTTGACAGCAACCGCGTTGCTGGAAGATCCGGCGCTGTCCAAATTCGCTGGGCGCGTCTCCGACTCCGGCGAAGGACGCTGGACTATTGCAGCAGCGATCGACGAAGCAGTCCCCGCCCCGGTCCTGACGACGGCGCTATACGAGCGTTTCAGCTCTCGCGGCGAGGCCGATTTCCAGAACAAGCTGCTTTCGGCAATGCGCTACGAGTTCGGTGGACACTTGGAAAAGGCGGCCAATGAGAGACCGAGATAGCCATGAGCGAACCTAAATCCGACGCATTGGTGTTTTTCGGCGCAACCGGCGATCTTGCCTACAAGAAGATCTTTCCGTCGTTGCAAGCGATGCTGAAACGGGGCCACCTCGATGTGCCTGTCATCGGCGTCGCAAAGGCCGGCTGGACACTCGACCAGCTCAAGGCCCGAGTACGCGACAGCCTCGAAAAGCACGGCGGCCTTGACGCCGCCGCGTTTGACAAGCTGGCCGGCCTTTTGCGTTACGTAGACGGCGACTACGCCGATCCGACTACGTTCGATGCCCTTCGCAAGCAGCTCGGTTCGGCACAGCGGCCAGCACACTATCTGGCGATCCCACCGGCGTTGTTTGCAACCGTAGTGGAACGGCTCGACACTGCCGATTGCACCAACGGCGCGCGCGTCATTGTGGAGAAGCCATTCGGGCATGATCTCGCCTCCGCACGCAACCTCAACAGGATTCTGCTCGCCAGATTCGACGAAGATCACATCTTCCGCATAGACCACTATCTCGGAAAACGACCTGTTCACAACATGGTCTTCTTTCGCTTCGCTAATGCGTTCCTGGAGTCGTTCTGGGACCGCAAGTTCGTGAGCAGCGTGCAGATCACGATGGCGGAGAATTTCGGCGTGCAGGGTCGTGGCGCGTTCTATGATCAAACTGGCACAATTCGCGACGTGATCCAGAATCATCTGTTTCAGGTGTTGGCCAATCTGGCGATGGAACCGCCAGCCCGATCCGACAGCGAATCCTTGCGTGACGAGAAGGTCAAGGTCTTGAGATCGATTCCGCCGATCGTTGAGAACGAGCTGGTGCGCGGACAGTTTCACGGCTACCGACAGGAGCCTGGCGTTGCTCCGGACTCGCAAGTGGAGACGTTCGCTGCATTGCGGCTGGAGATCGACTCCTGGCGCTGGCAGGGAGTGCCATTTTATATCCGTGCCGGAAAATCGCTTCCGGTGACTTGCACGGAAGTGATCGTACGCCTTCGTGAGGCGCCGCGGATCTTTCCCCATTGCGCCGCGATTCCCAATTATTTGCGGTTTCGCATCAATCCCGACATGGCCATTGCCCTTGGCACGATGGTGATGGACGAGGATGACCGAGAGGTCGGCGAGCCGGTTGAATTGTTGGCGAGCCGGCGCCCTGGCCCAGAGGAAATGGATGCGTATGAACGCGTGCTCGGCGACGCCATGAATGGCGACCGCACGCTGTTTGCACGACAGGACTATGTCGAAGAAGCATGGCGGATCGTCGATCCGGTCTTGAAGAAGGCGACTCCCGTCTACGAATACCAAGCCGGAAGCTGGGGGCCTCACGAAGCGGACAAGAATGTCACGCCGCCGGGCGGCTGGCACAACCCAACGGTAGCGTAACGCAGAGAGTGAGGAATGAAGATCGAAGTGCTCCTCGATCCCCGGCTCTGTTGCTTGATGACGGCAGCCTATCGCTGACGATGCACGTACACGGCTGCCGCGCGCAGGCGGCCTGTAATCGACACCCGCGGGAGGAAATCAGCCATGACAGACGCCGAACTCGACCAGCTCGCGATCAACACCATCCGCACACTGTCGATTGACGCGGTCCAGGCCGCCAACTCGGGCCATCCCGGCACACCAATGGCGCTTGCGCCGCTCGTCTATACGCTCTGGAACCGAGTCATGCGCTTCGATCCGCAAGATCCGATCTGGCCCGGCCGTGATCGCTTCGTGCTGTCGAACGGCCACGCATCGATGCTGCTGTGGTCAGTGCTCTACCTTACCCGTACGCAGGCCGTGAATGCTGAGTACGAGACGTTGGGCAGGCCTGCTGTCACCCTCGACGATATCCGGCGCTTTCGTCAGTTCGGGAGCCATGCGCCAGGGCATCCCGAATACCACCTGGTATCCGGCGTGGAGACGACTTCCGGCCCGCTCGGACAAGGCATTGCAACCAGCGTCGGGATGGCAATCGCGCAGCGCTGGCTCGCTGCGCGCTACAACAAGCCGGATTTTGCCATCTTCGATTACGACATCTATGCCGTATGCGGAGACGGATGCCTGATGGAGGGCGTTGGCTCTGAAGCGGCATCGCTCGCCGGCCACCTCGGCCTCGACAATCTGTGCTGGATCTACGACAACAACCACATCACGATAGAAGGCAGCACGCGGCTGGCGTTCACCGAAGATGTAGCCGTTCGTTTCACCGGCTATGGCTGGAATATCCTTCACGTTAATGACGCCAACGACATTGCCGGCATTGAACAGGCCCTGGCAACGTTTCGCGATACGAAAGGCCGACCGACGCTGGTGATACTCAACAGCCATATCGGATATGGCTCGCCACACCGCCACGATACGGCCGCGGCGCATGGCGAGCCGCTCGGCGTTGAAGAAGTCAAACTCACCAAACGCGCCTATGGCTGGCCCGAAGACTCGAATTTCCTGGTGCCTGACGGCGTTCTCGAACACTTCGCCGCCGGCGTCGGTGAGCGAGGCGGCGAGGCGCACCGCAAATGGCAAGCTCTGTTCACTGATTACCGCTCGAAGTATGCCGCGCTGGCGACCGAGATTGATCAGATGCAACGCCGCGAGCTTCCGGCAGGCTGGGACCGCAACCTGCCGTCATTCCCGGCAGATCTGAAGGGGCTCGCGGGGCGTGAGGCGTCGGGAAAGGTCCTGAACGTTCTGGCGCAAAACGTTGCCTGGTTGATTGGCGGTTCGGCAGATCTGGGTCCATCGACCAAGACGCTGCTAACCTTTGAAGGCGCAGGCGATGTTCAGGCCGCCACACCGGGCGGCAAGAACTTCCATTTCGGCATCCGCGAACACGCGATGGCTGCAATTCTCAACGGTCTGGCACTCTCGAAGCTGCGGCCGTTCGGCGCGACCTTCCTGATTTTCAGCGACTACGCCCGGCCCGCGATACGACTGGCGGCGCTAATGGAACTACCCGTGATCTTTGCTTTTACCCATGATGCCATGGGCGATGGCGAAGACGGCCCAACGCATCAACCGATCGAGCAACTCGCTTCAATGCGGGCAATGCCGGGTATGACGCTGTTCCGGCCGGGTGATGCCAACGAAGTGGTGGAAGTCTATCGCTACGTCATGCAGCTTCGTCATCGGCCAGCCTTGCTGGTCCTGTCTCGTCAACCGTTACCGACCCTCGACCGCAGCAAATATGCATCGGCATCCGGCGTCGCACGAGGCGCCTACGTGCTTGCCGACGCTCCTGACGGCAAGCCCGACATCATCTTGATTGCTACTGGCAGTGAGTTGAGCCTCGCAGCCAACGCTCATGAGAGACTTAGCCTGGATGGTATCCGCTCGCGCGTGGTCTCGATGGCTTCCTGGGATGTCTTCGAACGCGAGACGCAGGAATACCGCGACGCCGTCTTGCCGCCGGAGGTCACGGCGCGCGTTGCAATCGAGCAGGCGTCAACGTTCGGTTGGGAGCGTTACGTTGGCCCGACCGGTCGGGTCATCGGCATGCACACTTTCGGCGCCTCCGCCCCGCTGAAGGCCCTGCAGCAGGAGTTCGGATTCACCGTCGATAACGTTGTGACGACGGCCAAGGCGCTCTTGCGGCCTGCAAAAGCCACATAGCCATGAATATCCTTGAGGAGCGAAAACCGCTGTCGGCGGAGCACGCGCGGCTTCAAGATTCGTCGCCGGATACGCCTGGCAACTGGAAAACGATCGGGCCATACGTCAGCGAGCGCGCCTGGGGTACCGTGCGCGAAGACTACAGTGCCGACGGACAGGCCTGGCAATACTTCCCATACGAACACGCGCGCTCGCGCGCCTATCGGTGGAACGAGGACGGTCTTGCCGGCCTTTGCGATCGAGCGCAGCGCCTGTGTTTTGCTCTTGCCTTTTGGAATGGACGTGACCCCTTCCTGAAGGAACGCATCTTCGGTCTCGCTGGTCCAGAAGGAAATCACGGCGAAGATGCCAAGGAGTACTGGTGGTACATCGACGCAACACCGACCAGTTCATGGCTTCGTTGGCGTTACCACTATCCCCAGGCAGAGTTTCCCTACGCGTTGCTTCGGCAGGAGAACGCAAGACGCAACAAGGACGAGGTCGAATTTGAACTCGTGGATACCGGCATTTTCGAAGGGGACCGTTACTGGCAGGTCACGGCGGATTACGCCAAGGCGTCACCTGATGACATATGCATGCGCATCAGCGTTCGTAACGCGGGACCCGATCAGGCCGAGCTTCACGTGCTTCCGACTCTGTGGTTCCGCAACCGCTGGTCATGGGAGGCCGGCGTCGCGCGGCCGACGATCCGGGCGACTGCTGAAACTGGCAACGTCGGCGCGATCGCTGAAGAAGAACTGCTGGGTCGCTGGCGCTTCACTGCCGGGACGGATCCGGCGGGAAAGCCGCCACGGCTGCTGTTCTGTGAGAACGAAACCAATGCCCGGTACCTGTATGATATCACCGCCGAGCAGACGCCGTATCCAAAGGACGGCATCAACGACCACGTCCTTCACGGTGCGGCAACGGTAAATCCTGCCAAGCAGGGTACAAAAATGGCCTGCTGGTATCGCCTCGAAGTCGCTGCCGGCGAAACTGTCGAGCTCAGGCTTCGCCTAGCACGTGATGGGCACGGCCAGACTGCGAGCCTCGGGGCAGACTTCGAGCGGATCCACGCCGACCGGAGCCGCGAAGCTGACGAATACTATAAAGCGCTGACCCCTGACGGCGCGAGCGAGGACGAGGCCGCAGTCATGCGGCAGGCGTTCGCCGGAATGCTGTGGGGCCAGCAGTTCTACCACTACGACGTCGCGCGCTGGCTCGACGGCGACATCATACGTCCGCCCGAGGCACGCGCGTCAGGTCGCAACGCGGGCTGGCGTCATCTCAACAACCACGACATCATCGCCATGCCCGACAAATGGGAGTATCCGTGGTATGCCTCATGGGACCTCGCCTTCCATTGCGTGGTGCTGGCGCACATCGACCCCTCAGCAGCGAAGCATCAATTGCTGCTGCTGACGCGCGAATGGTACATGCACGCGAACGGCCAATTGCCGGCGTATGAATGGAATTTTGGAGATGTGAATCCGCCAGTTCAGGCGTGGGCCACGCTTGCAGTGTTCCGGATCGATGGCGGCACCGACTTCGATTTTCTGGCTCGCACTTTTCAAAAGCTCCTGATCAACTTCACCTGGTGGGTAAATCGAGAAGACGCATGTGGCGACAACGTGTTCGAGGGCGGCTTTCTCGGACTCGACAACATCGGCCCGTTCGACCGCTCGCAGATGCTTCCCGACGGCGATGTCCTGGAGCAGTCGGATGGCACTGCCTGGATGGCCAAGTTCTGTCTCAACATGCTGGAGATGGCTCTGCTGCTTGCCAACCATCAGCCTAGCTACGAAGACGTCGCGGTAAAGTTCTTCGAGCATTTCGCTCTCATCGCCGCCGCCATGAGCAAGCTCTGGGACGACCAAGACGGATTTTTCTACGATCGACTTCGCAAGCGCGACGGCTCGACTTTCACGGTGCGCGCGCGTTCCATGGTGGGATTGTTGCCAATCTTTGCGGCCGTACAGCTCGATGCGGCGCTGTGGGAACGACTGCCGATGTTTCGCAAGCGCGCGCTCTGGTACATCGAGAACAAGCCGGGCCTTGCAGAATTTCTGCACATGTCGCCGGCCAATGAACGCCCTCGGCTGATCTCCCTGGTAGGCAAGTCGCGGATGAAGCGGATCCTCGCGTGTATGCTCGACGAGTCGGAGTTTCTGTCGTCTTACGGGCTGCGATCGCTGTCGCGTTACCACCGCGAACATCCGCTTATCGTCAACATGGACGGACATGTCGCTCGTCTCGACTACGAGCCGGGTGAATCTCGGACCGGACTGTTCGGCGGCAATTCGAACTGGCGCGGACCGATTTGGTTCCCGCTCAATTTTCTCGCGATCGAGTCGCTACGACATCTTCATACCAGCCTCGGCGAAGACTTTACCGTTGAACTGCCGACAGGATCAGGCAGGCAGGCAAGCCTCGAGCAAGTGGCCGAAGAACTCGAGCGTCGACTGCTCAAATTGTTTCTCCGGAACGCAGAGGGCCAGCGACCAGCGCTGGGATTAAATCCCCGCTTCCGGCGCGGCGGGCCTTGGTGCGATTTATTGCTCTTCTACGAGTATTTTCATGGCGACACCGGCGAGGGCCTTGGCGCCTCGCATCAGACCGGCTGGACCGCTCTTGCCGGCGCGCTCGTGGCTAATCGGCGTTTGCGAAATGATAGGGACGCCTGCAGATGGCGCAATATTTCACTTTGTGCATCACCTACGTCGAGCGCGAGTCAGGAGGCATAAGTTTCCTAATGTTGGGTTCGGTCACAGCGTGCTTCGTGGGTCGATGCGATGGAACTTCCTTCGCTCCTCTTCGGTCAGATTGCGCTGCTGCTCTTCCGTCCGGCGCCGTTACCCTTCGTCGTTATCCTCACCAACGAAGCCCCGTGAAGTCTTCTTGCGGCTCGAACAAGGCGCGTCCGGCAGCACCGACCTTGCGCCAGACACGCTTTGTCTCGACAAAGGCGGCTTCGCTGTTGCCCGTGGCGCCGCCAATGGCCCACTATGGCTACATACCGACACAAATCCATATAATACATGGATTTTTTTAGTTTAGCGGGACGCCAGTTTGGTTGGCTAGGATCTTCGGATTGGGGTTCTAGATCGCAGCGTCGGTGCGGGAGTTCACGCGCCGCTCACGGACTGCTGATCGGGGCGACGGAACCGGACGTATCGCGGTTCCGTTGAGGGCGGGGGCCAACTTGGGAGAACCATCCGATGCGTAAACTGATTATCGCCGCCACCGCACTGGCGTTTATTTCGTCGGCCGCTTCAGCACAGACCACCGACAAGTCCGGCGGCACCACTGGCCCCGCGGCGCAGAGCGACAATGCGAGCAAGGATGATGCGTCGAAAATGGCGCCGAAGAAGAGCTCGAAGAAGGTGGCCAAGAAGTCGTCGAAGAAATCCGGCGAAGACACGATGCATCAGTAAGACAGGATTCATGGGGATCAAGGCCGTCCTTCGGGGCGGCCTTTTTTGATGTGCCTCGTCGCTGTGCTCACCGTCCTTGCGCCCGGATTTTCACTGAATTTGCAGGCCACTGCACGCACCGGGAGGAACATTTCCCTTAGTGTCGAATTACCGGCTGAAGACCTGCGGGCATGGACGGGTGATGCTGAACCTCTTTGACGATTCGGAAGAAGAAGCAGAGGTCGAAAAGATCCTGGCGCATCACACCGCGATCAGCGCCGACGCCGACGAGCAGCAGTTTCGCGATGTGCTTCAGGCGCTGCCCGCCGCGATCTACACGACGGATGCAGACGGTCGCATCACCTTCTTCAACCACGCTTGCATCGAGTTCGCCGGCCGTGTGCCTGCCATCGGCGACATGTGGTGCGTGAGCTGGAAGCTGTTCCGCACGGACGGCACGCCGCTTGCGCATGAGGAATGCCCGATGGCGATCGCGCTTCGTGAGAACCGCCCGGTGCGCAACGTGGAAGCAATCGCCGAGCGGCCCGATGGCTCGCGCATCTGTTTTATGCCCTACCCCACGCCCTTGCGCGACGCTGACGGCCGGCTGATCGGCGCCGTCAACATGCTGGTCGATACCACCATGCGCAAGCAGGCCGAGGAGCGCATGATGCGGCTCGCTTGGGAGGTCGATCATCGCGCCAACAATCTGCTGGCGGTGATCCAGGCGATCCTGCGCCTGACCAAGGCCGATACCGCGGAGGAGTTCCAGGCGGTCTTCCAGGGGCGCCTCAGCGCGCTCGCCAATGTGCAGCGGCTGTTCTCGGTGTCGCGCTGGACCGGCGCCAACATCCGCGCGATCATCGAACAGGAGCTCAAGCCCTATGCGGTGCACGACGCGAAGCGGGTCGCGATCAGCGGCGGCGATTTGAGGCTGACGGCCACACTGGCGCAGGCGATCGCGGTCACCGTGCACGAGCTCGCCACCAACGCCGCCAAATATGGCTCGCTCTCCAGCCCCTCGGGAAAGATCGCCGTCAGTTGGCGGACCGATAACGCCAACCTTTCGCTGCGCTGGCAGGAGAGCGGCGGACCAAGAGTGGCCGAGCCCACCCGCACCGGATTTGGCGTCGACGCCGTCGACGGCGTGGTCCGAACCTTGAGCGGCACCATCACCCGGCAGTGGAAGCCGGAAGGCCTGATCTGCGAATTCTGCTTCCCGGATATCGCGGCGTAGGCCGCGCTTCCCTTACATCTGCACCTCGATCAGCCTCGGTCCCGGCTCGGCGATCGCCTCCGCGAGCGCCTTGTTGAATTCGTCGGCGGTCGTGACCGCGCGGCCCGGCACGCCCATGCCGTTGGCGAGCGAGACGAAGTCGATGGTCGGCCGGTCGATCTTCAGCATGTCCTGCGCGCGCTTACCCGGCTCGCCGGCGCCGACGCCGTCGAACTCGCCGCGCAGGATCTGGTAGATGCGATTGGCGAACACGATGGTGACGACGTTCAGGTTCTCGCGGGCCTGCGTCCACAGCGCCTGGATCGTGTACATCGAAGAGCCGTCGCCGACCATGCAGATCACCTTGCGATCGGGAGCGGCCACCGCGGCGCCGGTCGCAACCGGCGGCGAGAAGCCGATCGAGCCGCCCATGTTCTGCAGCCAGTCATGCGGCGCGGCGGCCGCCGTCGGCGGGAAGAAGCCGCGGCCGGTGGTGATGGATTCATCGACCACGATGGCGTTCTCCGGAATCGCGCACGCGATCGCCTGCGCGATCGAGGCAAACGTCAGCGCGCCAGTCGGCTTCGCAAGCTCGACGAGCTTCTGCGGCTTGACGTCCTGCGGCTTGGCCCCGAGCGCGCCAGCCAGCGCCTCCAGCGCCGCCACCGAATTCTCCCCGCCCGCGGTCATCCGATGCACCTCGCAGCCCTCCGGCTTCAGCAGGCTCGGCTTGTTCGGATAGGCGAAGAAGGCGACGGGGTCGTTGGCCTCGACCAGCACGATGTTCTTGAAGTCCTTGAGAATAGGCAGCGCCTGCTCGATCACGTAAGGAATGCGGTCGATCAGGAAGCGGCCCCTGCCGCGCGCCATCTTCGGATTGTAGGTCTGGCCCATCACCTTGCAGCCGGTCTTGCCGGCGATCTGCTGGGCCAGCGTCAGCCCGTGCTCGGTCAGCGCACTGCCGGTCAGCAGCAACAGGTTCTGCGCGCCGCCTTCGCGCAGGATCTTTGCCGCCGCTTCCACCGCCTGTGCCGAATAGTTCGGCCGCTGGCTTTCGGCCGGGACCTGGGCGATACCGTCAGCCTCGTTCCAGGCGGTGTCGGCCGGCAGGATCAGGGTCGCGATCTGCGGCGGCGTGCTCTTGGCGGCGGCAATCGCGGCAGCGCCATCGGCGGCGACCGACTTGGCATCCGGCGAGGTCCTGACCCAGGCCGACATCGGCCGCGCCAGGCCCTCGATGTCGGAGGTCAGCGGCGCGTTATACGCGATGTGGTAGGTCGCGTGCTGGCCGACGATGTTGACGATGCCGGAATTCGCCTTCTTGGCGTTGTGCAGGTTGGCAAGGCCGTTGGCGAGACCCGGGCCGAGATGCAGCAGCGTCGAAGCGGGTGTTTCCTTGATACGGAAATAACCGTCGGCCGCCCCCGTCACCACGCCCTCGAACAGGCCGAGCACGCAGCGCATGCCCTCGACCCTATCAAGCGCGGCGACGAAATGCATCTCCGAGGTGCCGGGATTGGTGAAGCAGACGTCGACGCCGCCCGCGACCAATGTCCGCACCAGACTTTCCGCACCATTCATGTCTCGCTCCCGCATTCCCGCGCTGTTTTGTTGGCCCAAGTAATGTTGTGTTGGCCCAAGTCGACTATCTCAAGCCCGGCGTTCCGAGCCCAGATCAACCATTGTTCGCCCGTTTCGTCAAAGGTTTAGCGGGACATTGCTGCCATCGTTTCTGATGTGTTGCCTTTTTTAACCGCGGTGCCCGAAAATCCGTCGCTCACGGCGGCGTGGGTTGCGCATTCGAACAACTTATGGCCTCACTTTCATGAGGCAGGAAATAACGCGAGGAAGGCAATGACACGGGGCAGGGTTTTGCTGGCGGCGGCGCTCTTGATGCTGGGAGGCGCCGGTCAGGCGCAGGCCCAATTCTTCGACACCCGCGACATCATGGGCGGCGGCCTCAGCTTCTTCGGCACCGGCGGGAGCCCGATCCAACGGACGACCGTGATGTACCCGAGCCGTTATGCGCCGGGCACCATCGTCATCAACACCGCCGAGCGACGGCTCTATCTCGTCCTCAATGACGGCCAGGCGCTGCGTTATGGCATCGGGGTCGGCCGCGACGGTTTCCGCTGGGGCGGAACCCATCGCATCACCGCCAAGAAGGAATGGCCGAGCTGGACGCCGCCGGCGCAGATGCTGCGGCGCCGTCCCGACTTGCCGCGCCACATGGCCGGCGGCGTCGAAAATCCGCTCGGCGCCCGCGCGCTGTATCTCGGCTCGACGCTCTACCGCATCCACGGCTCGAACGAGCCGGAGACAATCGGACAGGCGGTATCGTCGGGCTGCTTCCGCATGACCAACGAGGATGTGGTGGATCTCTATAGCCGCGTTTCCGTGGGCACCACCGTCGTCGTCAAGAATTAGGACGGTGCGGGAACCAGCGCTGCCATGCGCAAGCAGGCTTGCGCGCGCACGGTGATTGCGGCAGCGTTATAGCGATGTGCACGCTTCACCGTCTCCTGGCTGTCCTCGTCCTCGCAATCGCCTCGGCCGCGATCATGCCCGGCCTCGTTGCGCCGCCGGCATGGTCGGGCGAGAACCCATCGATCGCCGCGCGCCAGCGCAACGAGAAGAAAGCCTTCACCGATAGCGAGATCATCGAAGGCTTCATGAAGACGGCGTTCGGCGCCGAGTACCACCTCGCCGGCCGCGTCGACCGCATCCGCAAATATGACTCCCCGATCAGGGTGTTCGCCGACGGCACCCGCGCCGACCGCAAGGCCCAGCTCGCAAAGATCGTCGGCGATGTCGCCGCCAAGGTCCAGCACCTCGACATCGCCATGACCGAGAGCAGCGAGATCGCCAATGTGAGGGTGAAGCTGGTGCGCGACCGCGATCTCTATCGCACCATCACGACCTTCTATGGCAGCGAGCGCGCGAAAGAAATCCGCTCCTCGCTCGACCCGCAATGCCTGAGCGGCTTTCGCAAGAACGACAATTTCGAGATCGAGCATTCCGACGTGATCCTCACGGTCGATAACGGCGACTTCGTCTTCTTCGATTGCGCCTATGAGGAACTGCTGCAGTCGCTCGGCCCGATCAACGATACCTCGAGCGTGCCCTGGACCATGTTCAACGACAACGTCTCGATGGGCTATTTCGACGTCTACGACCAGTACATCCTCAACCTGCTCTACGATCCCCGTATCAAGGCCGGCATGACCGTGCAGGACGTCAAGGCCTTGCTGCCCGACGTCCTCGCCGACGTCCGCGCGTGGGTGAAGAAGGTGAACAATTTGCCGGAGTGAGGGGGTGCTTCCCTTCTCCCCTTGTGGGAGAAGGTGGCGCGCATGCAATGCGCGACGGATGAGGGGTTGTCTCCGCGGGCGACGGTGCGCGTGGAGAAAGACCCCTCACCCATGTGCGCTCTTGGCTAGCGACGGAGTAGCCCTCTCCCACAAGGGGAGAGGGCGCACCAATTGACAGCGCCGTGCCTACCATCCAGCGCAGTGCTCGCGATGGTGGGCACGCTTCGCTTTGCCCACCCTACGGCGTCGCGGAAAGTTCTGATTCAATTTTCAAACAGCAATTCCGTAGGATGGGTAGAGCGAAGCGAAACCCATCGCGATGGAGCAGGCCGCACGCATGATGGGTTTCGCTTCGCTCTACCCATCCTACGTCGGAATGTTTTTTCCGCGAGGGCTGGACAGACTTTTGGTGATTTGCCCGTCGAGGCTGGGCAAGTATTCAATCAGCCTTGAACGGCGCAGAAATGCATTCGCCGTTGCGGGCGATTGCACGTAGAAAATTCCATCCTCATTGCCATGCGCGTCGCGCAAAGAAAGGACGTTCTACGAGGACGCGCCCGCGGCGAATACTTGCCCAGCCTCGTCGGGTTGATTTGTCGCAGCTCGCGACCCAACATACGCTGTCATTCCGGGGCGTCCGAAGGACGAGCCCGGAATCCATTTCGCCACTTGTGCAGGCGGAAAAATGGATTCCAGGCTCGACGCTTCGCGCCGCCCCGGAATGACAGGGGGATATGTGGTGAAATAGATTCCGGGTTCGCGCTGCGCGCGCCCCGGAATGACGGCGGTGGTCGGCTCCTACAGCCTGGTGCCGGTGCTGCAGATCGACTTCAGCGCGCGCCACTCTCCCGCGGTCAACAATGGTGGGCCGCTGGCGGGGCGGTTTTCGCGGGTCATACGGGCGAGGCGGTCTTCGGTCATGGGGTGGCTTGCGATCAGCGACAGGCCCCTGTCGCCTTCCTTGCCGGTGATGCGGAACATCAATTCTCCCATCGGCTTGGTCGGCCGGCCGAGCCGGTGCATGGTCTCGATCGCAAAGCTGTCGGCGTTCTGTTCGGCTTCGCGGGAATGCGATGCGTTCACCAGCGTCCGCGAGGCGAAGATCACGGCGCCGGAGCCGGTGATGTCGCCGAACAAGAGGCCGATCAGGAACGAGGTGCCGCCATTGTGGATCATGCCGCGCAGGCCGTCGCGATGCTGGAGATGGCCGAGCTCGTGGGCGAGGATGCCCGCGAGCTCATCGACATTTTCGGCTTTCGCGAGCAGCCCATCCAACACATAGACCCTGCCGCCCGGCAACGCGAAGGCGTTCGGAATCGAGGTCGAGAGCACGCCCGATTGCAGCGACGTGTCCATGCCAGCGGATTCGCGCAGCGTGTTGACGAGTTTTTCAAACGCGCGCTGGCCGGCGGGGTTGCCGCACGACTTGCCGTCGAACACCATCTTCACCTGGCTGTCGGCGACTTCGCCGAGCCGCCGCTCGAACGCGACAGGCACCAGAGCCGCCAGCCGGTCGGCGGCAAGCGGCACGCCGAACAGCACGACCAGGACGATCGACACGGTCGCCGCCAGCGACCAGCCGACGATGCTCGCAACGCCGCGGCCGCCGAGCACATGCTCGTCAAGCTTTTCGCAGCGCGCGACGAGCTCGGCCGCGAGCGCGGCATCGCGGATCTCGAGCCGCGCCAGCGCGGCCGCAGAGATGCAGGCGAGCCGCAGCTTGCCGGACGGACCGTCGGCGCGGCGGATATCCGCATAGGGCCAGGCGGCGATCCGCTGTCCGTCCTCCTCGAGCTCGAGCACGTCGGCGAAACGCAGCGCAACTGCGTGCCGCTTGCTCGACGTGCCGTCGAAATAGAAGGCGGCGCTCAGTCCACTGTCGAACGCCCCGCTCATGGGTCAAAAGCCCCCGACGTCGAGACCGTCGGCGAAGCCCTCGCCGAGCGCGTTGGCGAGCTCACCTCGGGCGGAGACATTGGCCGTCGCCTCGATGCCATGGACGATCGTCGACCCCAGCACCTTCACCCAGAGATCGCGCATCAGATAGACGCGGATCACGACATTGATGGCCAGCGCGAACAGGAGATAGCCAACGCCCAGGAGCACCAGGAACGGAATGCTCCCGGTAAATTCCTGGCTCGCGAAGAATTCCTTGAGCGGCGTTGCGCTCATGCTGGCGACCAGCACCGCGGATAGGGCGAACCAGGCCGCAAACACGAGGCCGAGCACGACAATCCAGCCGATCACTTTCCAATAAAGCCCGATCAGCGCGCTGCGCTTCAGCGTCGACTCCAGCCGCACGCCGCCGAAGCGGAGGCCGGACAACCACCATCGCCATTCGACCGCTTTGTAGGCACCGTAGATGAAGGGCGCGAGCGGCACGATGCAGACTGCCACCGGCACCAACAGCCAGAGCCACCAGCCGCGCTTGAAGAACTCCCAGCCGCGCCCCTCGAAGCTGCCCTGCAGGTCGCCATAGTAGGAATGGCGCATCTTGTAGCGCTCGAGCGCCGCGACGCGCCACGGCAGGGCGAGGCCGAGGGTGACGATCACCGCGAGTCCCCACAACGCCGAGAGCCCGGCATAGGCCCAGCCGGAGCCGCTCATCCAGAATCGCACGCCGCGCCACACTGTCCGCGTCAGGCGGTAGCGGCGCGCGCGAAAGATCGCGAACTGTCCGAACAGATAGAAGAACGCCACCAGCGGAATGCTGGCGAAAGCCTGGGCGCGCTCGGCCTCGAGGCCGACCAGGAAATAAGCGAGGTAAACCGGCACCAGGATCGCGAGCGCGACCAGGAAGCCGATCAGAAGCTCCTTGCCGCGGCCGGTATATTCTGCGGCGTCGCCTTCGATCTCGGTGTTGGACCAGAGATGACGGCGCATGTCGGTCGCCAGCCAGAACCGGTAGAAGCCGAGCGTGACGAATTCGAGCCCGGCGCCGCGCTTGACCAGGTCGAAGAACTCGCGGCGGCTGCCGGTAAACGCAACCGGTATCTGCGGCGGTACAGGCAGGGGTGGCGGTTGCGGAGGCCCAATCGGGGTCCAGCTCATCTCGTGCACGGGGATCAACTCCAGGCAGTCTCTGCGGATCGCACAAAACCACAGATTTATCAAAGGAAGTGTGATCGAGATATTCGCGCAGGAGTCGAGTGTAAAGTGAATGACGTGCCGTGCAGATGACGGAGGTATCCGGTGCCCGTCATTCCGGGGCGTCCGAAGGACGAGCTATGATGTGCAATTGCAGATCAGAGAATCCATCGAGCCACACATCGCCCTGTCATTCCGGGGCGCGACGTAGTCGCGAGCCCGGAATCCATTTCGCCATTTGTGCAGGCGGAGAAATGGATTCCGGGTTCGACGCTTCGCGTCGCCCCGGAATGACAAGTGGAGAGAATGCCGCTACGCGGTCTTGTCGAACAGTTCGCGGCCGATCAGCATGCGGCGGATTTCGCTGGTGCCGGCGCCGATCTCGTAGAGCTTGGCGTCGCGCAGCAGGCGGCCGGTCGGATAGTCGTTGATGTAGCCATTGCCGCCGAGGAGCTGGATGGCGTCGAGCGCGCATTGCGTCGCCTTCTCGGCGGCGTAGAGGATCGCGCCGGCGGCGTCCTCGCGCGTGGTCTCGCCGCGGTCGCAGGCTTTCGCCACCGCATAGACATAGGCCCGCGAGGCGTTCATCGTGGTATAGATGTCGGCGACCTTGCCCTGCACGAGCTGGAAAGTGCCGATCGGCTGGCCGAACTGCTTGCGCTCGTGCACATAGGGCATCACCACGTCCATGCAGGCCTGCATGATGCCAATCGGGCCGGCCGCCAGCACCGCGCGCTCATAGTCGAGGCCGCTCATCAGCACGTTGACCCCGCGGCCGACCTCGCTGAGCACGTTCTCCTCCGGCACCTCGCAATCCTCGAACACCAGCTCACACGTGTCGGAGCCGCGCATGCCGAGCTTGTCGAGCTTCTGCGCGGTGGAGAACCCCTTCATGCCCTTCTCGATGATAAAAGCGGTGATGCCGCGCGGACCGCCGTTCGGATCGGTCTTGGCATAGACCACCAGCGTCTCGGCGACAGGACCGTTGGTGATCCACATCTTGTTGCCGTTGAGCACGAACCGATCACCCTTCTTCTCCGCACGGGTCTTCATCGAGACCACATCGCTTCCGGCGCTCGGCTCGGACATTGCGAGCGAGCCGACATGCTCACCCGAGATCAGCTTCGGCAGATATTTCCGCTTCTGCGCCTCGTTGCCGTTGCGGCGGATCTGGTTGACGCAGAGGTTGGAATGGGCGCCGTAGGACAGGCCGACGGACGCGGAGGCACGCGAGATCTCCTCCAGCGCGATGCAGTGCTCGAGATAGCCGAGGCCTGTTCCGCCATATTCCTCCTCGACGGTGATGCCGTGCAGCCCGAGCGCGCCGATCTTCGGCCAGAGGTCGCGCGGGAATTGGTTGGTGCGGTCGATCTCGGCCGCGCGTGGGGCGATCTCGTTGCTCGCGAAATCGTACACGGTCTCGCGGATCGCATCCGCGGTCTCGCCCAGGTCGAAATTGAACATCCGTTGCGCGTTGGGAATCATGGCGAGCGGCCTCCAGAATGGCTTGTTGCCCTAGGCTTATTCGCTGCCGGGCGGCTTGTCACGGGGAGGTTTCTTCTTCCGCTCCCCGCACCGCCGTCATTCCGGGGCGACGCGAAGCGTCGAGCCCGGAATCCATTTCTCCGCACGTATATGCGGCCCAATGGATTCCGGGTTCGTCCTTCGGACGCCCCGGAATGACGAGGGCGGTAGGTACCTTCCCTCTCCCCGCAGGCGCGGCTCGGTGGAAGCCGATGCGGCCAAATGTGCCAAACTCGCCCTTGCCCTGCGCGGCGTGACGGGTTGTAATCCGCCAAAAATGCGCCCGACGGAACAACCGGACCGGGACGATCCAAGGAGATACGCCATGCACGGGACGGTCGATCGTATCAAGAGCGAAACCCAGGAGGCCGCCCGCGAGCGGGCTTATGCGATCCCGCTGGATCAATTCGACCCCAGCGCTCCCGAACTGTTCCGCACCGATTCGTTCTGGCCCTATTTCGACCGGCTACGCCGGGAGGAGCCGGTGCACTATTGCCGGGACAGCCTGTTCGGGCCCTATTGGTCGGTGACCAAGTATAACGACATCATGGAGATCGAGACCAACCATTCGGTCTTCTCCTCGGCCGCCTCGCTCGGCGGCATCACCATCCGCGACATCGCCCCGGATCTGCGCCGCGAAAGCTTCATCGCAATGGATCAGCCGCGGCACTCGGCGCAACGGCGGACCGTGGCGCCGATGTTCACGCCGACCCATCTCGACGAGCTGGCGATCAACATCCGCAAGCGCTCGACCGAATGCCTCGACAACCTACCGCGCGGCGACGTGTTCGACTGGGTCGACAGGGTCTCGATCGAATTGACCACGCAGATGCTGGCGGTGCTGTTCGATTTCCCCTGGGAGGACCGGCGCAAGCTGACGCGCTGGTCGGACGTCGCCACCACCCTTCCGGGCGCCGGCGGGCTGGTCGCGACCGAGGACGAGAGGCAGGCAGAGCTGATGGAATGCGCCAGCTATTTCTCGCGGCTGTGGAAGGAACGGATCGAGCAGCCGCCGAAGAGCGACCTGCTCTCGATGATGGCGCACAGCCCGGCGACGCGCGACATGGACCCGAAGAACTTCCTCGGCAATCTGATCCTCTTGATCGTCGGCGGCAACGACACCACGCGCAATACGCTTTCCGGCAGCATCTATGCGCTGAACCGGAATCCGGACCAGTATCGCAAGCTGAAGCAGAACCCTGACTTGATCGACAGTTTCGTGCCGGAGGTGATCCGCTGGCAGACGCCGCTGGCGCATATGCGCCGCACTGCGCTTGCCGACATCGAGTTCCATGGCAAGCAGATCCGGAAGGGTGACAAGGTCGTGATGTGGTACGTCTCGGGCAACCGCGACGAAGATGTGATCGAACGTCCCTACGAGTTCATCATTGATCGCGCCCGTCCCCGCACTCACATTTCGTTTGGCTTCGGCATCCATCGCTGCGTCGGCCTCAGACTTGCCGAATTGCAGTTGAAGATCATCTGGGAAGAGATCCTGAAGCGCTTCGACACGATCGAGGTGGTGGAGGAGCCGAAGCGCGTGTATTCGAGCTTCATCAAGGGATATGAGACGCTGCCGGTCCGCATCGCGGACTAGAGCGTTTTCGAGCGAAGTGGACACCGGTTCGCGTGAAGAAAACGCGTCAAAACGAGAATCTAGAGCTTCGGTTCTGATTCCATCAGAACCGAAATGCTCTAGGCTGTGTGGACTCTTGGGATTCTCAAATCAGACGGAACGTGATTCAAGGCTTTCTTTTAGGAGGAAGCCT
>NZ_JCAMOQ010000055.1:0-60622 GCF_059512365.1 Bradyrhizobium sp. Ses1 | reverse complement strand
GTAGGTCGCTGCCAGGCCTGCCAAGGACAATGGAATTTCCTCTTTACGTGTCACGATCAAAACAAGACGCCGTCTCCTTCCGGAGGCGGCGTTTTTGTTTTTGCGCCGAAGCTGAGGGCCTTCGGAACCGGGGCGCATCGCCCGGTGCCGGTCCATCGGCGGCCTGCGATGATTGCCGGCCGGCCGCTGGATGAGGGCAGGAGCGATCGCCATATCCCGTGCATGCGTCGAGATGTGCAGCGAGCTGGCGATAGCCCGGCTCCGCGGATATCTAACGAGATCCATATGCGCCGGGTACAATCGACGGGCATTGAGGCTGCGGGGTATGGCCGCGCGCAGCGAACCTTGCTCATACGCTACCCCGGAGGTTCGACGTACGACTACTTCGCTGTTCCGGCGAAGGTCTTCAAGGAGTTGCTCGACGCCGAATCCAAGGGAAGGTTCGTCAACTGGTATGTGAAACCGCGTTATCGATACAAACGCGTCGGCTGACCACGGACTATCAAGTCGGAATGGGCCCAGGACGCGACCAAGATACGATCACGGAGCTCTGAACAGTTCGTGATTATTCGGCCATGATTCGCGCGCAGCGTTTCCACAAGGTTCACTCAGGGTTCATTTCGATTCACCCAACTTCCAGCGCACTCAATTCGAACCATTTTCAAGAAACGAGGAGACTGCCATGCGTGAGATCGTTCGTCCTGCCGTTGCTGCCCTGAGCGCAGTCTGCCTCGCGCTTTCGATCGCCACGCTCGCCGCTGATGCCGCGCTCGCCCAGGCCAAACAACCGCCGGCGAAGCAGGGTGCGCCGGCACAAGCCGCTCCGGCGCAGCAGGAGCCGCAGCTCAAGCAGATCGCGCTGACTGACAAGCAGATCGAAAACGCGCTTGCCGCCACAAAGGAAATGGATCCGATCACGTCCAAGCTTCCCGATGACGCCAAGCCCGATCCGAAGATCACCGCACAGCTCGATGGCATCGCCAAGAAGAACGGCTTTTCGAGCTACGACGAGTACAATACCGTCGTCGACAATATCAGCCTGGTGCTCGGCGGCTTCGATCCGCAGACCAAGAAATATGTCGGCCCCGAAGCCGTCATCAAGGCGCAGATCGCGCAGGTCCAGGCCGACAAGAAAATGTCGGCAAAGGACAAGAAGGAAGCGCTAGCCGACCTCAACGAAGCCCTGAAGTCGCCGCAGCCCGCGGTCGAGAACAAGGGCAATATCGATCTTGTGACGAAATACTACGACAAGCTCGCCGAGGTTCTCGGGGCTAGCGACCAGGAGTGACGGTGCTTGCCGCGATAAGCGGCGTTCGTCGCGCCCGTCATTCCGGGGCGCGACGAAGTCGCGAGCCCGGAATCCATTTCGCCACGCGCTATGCGGTTGCATGGATTCCGGGCTCGCGCTCCGCGCGCCCCGGAATGACAGAGCCCCGGAGATGCTCCGGGGCTTTCGTCGTTTCTTGCCGCTCGCTCGCTTACGTCCGCGTCCGCATCCGCATCATGAAGCTGTCGAAGCTCAATTCGGCGACCTGCATCCAGGCCAGCGATTCGTTGCGGCAGGCCGAAAGGCTTGCATACATCTTCTTGAAGTGCGGGTTGGTCTTGGCGAGATCGGCATAGATCTCGTTCGCGGCGTTGTAGCAGCTCTCCAGCACTTCCTGCGGGAAGGGGCGGAGCTGCGCGCCGGCGACGATCAGCCGTTTGAGTGCCGGCGGGTTGACGGCGTCATATTTGCCGGTGACCCAGGTGAAGGCGTCTTCGGAAGCGGCCTGGACCGCGGCCTGATAATGCTTCGGCAGGCTATTCCACTTCTCGAGATTCATGACGTTGTGGCCCTGGCCGGTGCCTTCCCACCAGCCGGGGTAATAATAGAACTTCGCGACCTTCACGAAGCCGAGCTTCTCGTCGTCATAGGGGCCGACCCATTCAGCAGCGTCGATAGTGCCCTTCTCCAGCGCCGGATAGATGTCTCCGCCCGCGATCTGCTGCGGCACGCCGCCGACCTTGGCGATGATGGTGCCGGCAAAGCCGCCGACGCGGAATTTGAGGCCCTGAAGGTCTGCCGTGGACTTGATCTCCTTGCGGAACCAGCCGCCCATCTGCGCGCCTGTCGAGCCGGTCGGGACGCTGGTGCAGCCATATTCCTTGAGCAGATCGTTGAGCAGATCCTGTCCGCCTCCCCATTGCAGCCAGGAGATGTGCTGGCGCGTGTTGAGGCCGAACGGCAGCGACGTGCCGAACGTGAAGGCCGGGTTCTTGCCCCAATAGTAATAGAGCGCGGTGTTGCCCATCTCGACCGTGCCGTTCGACACGGCATCGAGCACCTGCAGGCCGGGCACGATTTCACCGGCCGCGAACGGCTGGATCTGGAATCTGTTGTCGGTGATCTCGGCCACGCGCCTGCAGAAAAATTCGCAGCCGCCATAGAGCGTATCGAGCGCCTTCGGCCAACTCGCCGCGAGGCGCCATTTCACTTCCGGCATCGATTGCGCAACCGCGGGCGCAGCAATGGCGCTCGCGGCGAGCGAGATGCCGCCTGCCTTCAAGAACTCACGACGTTTCATTGCGTTTCCCCTCTGCTGGTGTCGATACCTCGACGAGGGACAACGATCTTGAGTGTCGTTTTGGGCTTCGTCGGTGACCGACGCTGGATTGTGGTGATTGGGTTCGCAGGCCTTCAACAGGCTCTTGTTATCGGAATTCCGAAATTTCCGGTTCCGTCAGCGAGCATGACCGTTCGCCCAGCGATAATCAAGCGCAATGCTCTATCGCAGTTGCGAAGCGCGCGCTCAATTGTCAGGCACGCACGCGCTCGGCGTCCGCCTTCGTCCCGCCGAACGCCGCTTCCATCGCCTTGCGCGTCTTGATCGTCTCGTTATTCGCGTCGATCTCGATATCGCTCCAGCGCACCACCGCGCCATGCGCGATATTGTTCTTCAGCTTCACGCGATGGGCGAGCCCGATCGGCAATGCGCCGGCGGCAAGGCTTGCGTGTGCCGGCATCAGCTTGCCCCACACCGTGTAGCCGCCTTCGCCATCGAGCTCTTCGCCAGCACGCAGATCGCGCTTGGCGACTGCGGCGACATCGCCGCGAAAGCCGTGCGGCTGGCCGGTTGGCTCATTGCGTAATGCTGCCGACAGGATCGAGATGTTCAGCTCCAGTCCGATCAGATGATAGGGCTTGTACATCGCCGCATAGCGGCCGGAGGCGTCCGTCTTCAGCCCGTATTGCTTGAAGCAATCGGCGGCATAGTCGTTCGGGGCCTCCAGCACGACATAGACGCCCCAGCGCAGGTCGCGGAAGACCGGACGGCCGTCGCGCTCGATCGACGACACCACCTCCACCACGCCCGACTTCTCCAGCACGCCGCCTTTCTCGCGCGGCCGCAAGATATGCGGGAGATCGTCGACGCCGCAGGGCGGAAACAAGAGGCCATCGGAGGGCACGTCGAGGCCGGTTGCGTTGGCAATCGCCGCCATCTCGATCGCGGACTTGGTGCCGTCGAGGAAGGAGTTGAACATCTGCGGATTCATGCCGGCGGATTGCGCCTCGCCGGCGGTGAGGCCGTAGTGGCTCCAAACGCCTTCGGGCGTCACGTCGTGATAAACAGGCAGATACTTCGTACCCTTGCCGGCGGCAACGACACGAAAACCGGTGCCGCGTGCCCAATCGACCATTTCCGCCGTCAGTGCCGGCTGGTCGCCGTAAGCGAGCGAATAGACCACGCCGGCCTTGCGGGCCTCCTCCGCGAGCAGCGGGCCCGCCAGCACGTCGGCCTCGACGTTGACCATGACGACGTGCTTGCCGGCCGCGATCGCCGCGCGCGCGTGTCTGATGCCGACCGCCGGATTGCCGGTTGCCTCCACCACCACATCCATCGCGCCGCCGGCAATCGCCCGCGCGCCGTCATCGGTGAAGGTCGTGGCCTTGATCCGATCATCGTCCCAACCGACGGTGCGGCACGCCTCGCGCGCGCGATCGCGGTCGAGATCGACAACGATCGGCACCTCCAATCCCGGCGTGTGCGGCACCTGCGACAGGAACATCGAGCCGAATTTTCCGGCGCCGATCAGCGCCACGCGAACCGGCTTGCCGGCGGCGGCCCGGGCTTTGAGGAGGTGGTGGAGGTTCATGGCGGGGATATCCGAGAGCTGGAATGTCGCGAGGCGCGAGGCTTTCGCCAAGCCGTCATGGCCGGGCTTGACCCGGCCATCCACGTCTTGCTTCCGCGATCGTTGCACTTCGTGGATGCCCGGGACAAGCCCGGGCATGACGAGACCTGAGAAAGTGGCGGCGTTACTCCGCCGCCTGCCGCGGCGCACGCGCCAGCCGGACCAGCGCGTCGTCGGCGACCGTCTGGATCGGCGTGAAATCGCGATGGGCGATGTATTCCGGCCGCGTCGGCGTGCGGATGTAGTTCGAGACCGCGTTCAGTGTCAGGTACACGATCTTGCGCGGATAGGGTGTGATGTTGCCGCTCGATCCATGCACCAGATTGCCGTGGAACATCAGCATGCCGCCGGCCTTGCCGGTCGGCGCGACGATGCCGCCATCCTTCACCAGGCGCGTCACGGTCTCCTCGTCCAGCGTCCACAGCGGATAGGAGGTGGTCTCGAGGTCATGAGCGGCCTTGAGGTCGCCGGCATGGTGGCTCTTCGGCACCAGCATCAAGGGGCCATTGATCGGCATCACCTCGTCGAGGAAGATCGCGATATTCATCGCGCGCGGCTCCAGCATGCCGTCGTCGCGCTTCCAGGTGCCGTAATCCTGGTGCCACTGCCAGACATCGCCGGTGAAGGCCGCCTTCGCGTTGATCTTGAACTGATGCATGTAGACCTTCTCGCCGAAGATCTGCTCGATCGGCTCGATCATGCGCGGATGTGCGCCGAGGGCGCCGAAGGCCTCGTTGTAGAGATGCGCGGCAAAGGCGGTGCGCGGCGCACCGCTCTTCTCGCGCCACACCTCGGGGCGGTTGGCGTCGTAGATACTCACCGCCTCGCGGGCGAGGAAATCCACCTCTTCCTGGCTGAACAATTCGGGCAGGAACAGCCAGCCCTCGCGGTTGAAGAATTCGATCTGCTCTGGCGTCAGTTTCATGGTGTGTCCTCCTTTTGGTTTATCGTTGATCTCTCAGTCGCCATGGCCCGGCTTGACCCGGCCATCCACGCCGTTCTCTCTGCGTCCAAGACGTGGATGCCCGGGTCAAGCCCGGGCATGACGGAGCGTCATGCAGCGATGGTCGCTACCCTCAATCTCTCCTCCGTCATCCGTCCTGCTGTCTGCGCATGCGCTGACGCCGCGGCCTCGGCCGCCGTGCCATTGCCGGCGAAGATATGCGCGGCGATCTGCTCATGCTCGGCCCAGGCGCTTTCGCGATAATCGAGCTCGGCGAGCACGGTCGCCATCGAGCGGCGCATATGCGCCCATTGCGGCGCGATCATCTCCTCGATCGCGGGATTGCCTGACAGCAGATAGATCGCGCTGTGGAAGTCGACATCGCGCGCGATCAGTTCGGCGAGGGGCGTCTTCGCATCGATCGCGCGTCCGGCCGTCAGCGCCGCGTTCAGCCGCTCGCGGCCGGAAGCATCGGTCCTGCTGCGCCCGGCGGCAAGCTGTGCCGCCAGCGCGTCGATCGCGCCGCGGACTTCGTAGAGCTGGCGGATGCGCTGCGGATCAAGCTGGGTCACCTCGAAGCCGCGGCGGCCGCTTTCGGCGACCAATCCCTGGCGGTGCAGCAGATGCAGCGCGTGCGACACCGGCTGGCGCGACACGCCAAGCTTCTCGGCAAGCTCGTTCTGGGTGATCCGCTGCCCCGGCGGCAGCGTACGGTCGATGATCGCCTCCAGGATCCGCGCATAGACCTGGTCGATCAGATTGGGTAGCGGCTCGAGCGGGAGCATGCCGGGGTTTCCTTCGGAATACGGAATTCCGTATTCGAAAAGCTAGCCCCGGCTTCAGGTGCCGTCAAGGCGGAACCAGGCTGCCCTTTGCCCTAGTCGCATGGAAGCATCTCGATGTCGAACGTCGCGATCCGCTCCGCGTCGGCAATAGCCTCGAATGCCGCGATCCTGTTGCCGGCAATGGTGAACTGCAGCACGATCCGCAGTTGCTCGTCGAGAATGACCGCCAGCGCCGGGGTGCCATCGACCAGCGCCGGCTTTGCGGCCTGCGCCCGTCCCTTGAAGGTTTCGGCAACCGCCGGGGCGCCGCGGATTTCCGCCAGCGATCCCAATCGCTGCGCCGCCGCATCGGCGCGGAACACGACATCGGGATCGAGCACTGCGAGCAGGCCCTCGAAATCGCCGTCGCGCGAGGCCGCGAGGAATGCCTCGACGATGCGGCGCTGCCGCAGCGCATCGCTATCGGCCGCCTCGCGGGAGCCCTGCACGCGGCGCCGGGCACGGCTTGCAAGCTGGCGCGCCGCTGCCGGCGTGCGACCGACGATCGGTGCGATCTCCTCGAAGGGAACGGCGAACATGTCGTGCAGCACGAAAGCCAACCGTTCGGCCGGTGCGAGCGCATCCAGCACCACCAGCAGCGCCGCGCCGACGGAATCGGCCATCTCGGCCTCACGCTCATGCGTATCGTGCGCGGCCGGCTCGGGCACGTGCGGGCCCATCGGGTCCTCGCGGCGCGCCTTGCGCGCGCGCAGCATGTCGAGGCAGACGCGGGCGATCACCGTGGTCAGCCAGCCTCCCAGATTTTCGACCGTGGAGGCGTCGGTGCGGCTGAGCCGCAGCCAGGTTTCCTGCACCGCGTCGTCGATCTCGCCCGTTGAGCCCAGCATGCGGTAGGCCACGGCACGCAGATGGGCCCGATTGGTCTCGAATTGCGCGGCCAGAAAATTTTTCTCGTCCATCGGTCACACTCTCCATCTCGCGTCCGTCATGGCCATGACGAAGCAAATCCGGCCGGTGTGACAGCAAATCGGCCGGACCGCGTCAAAGCCAACGATATGGAGAACCAACGATGCAAGCCCGCATGAACCACCCGGTGATGGTCATTCCCGAGGCCATGAAGACAATGCAGGCGCTCAGCAACCTGCCGCACGGCAATCTGTCCGAGAAACTGATCGAACTCGTGCAGTTGCGCGCCAGCCAGATCAACGGCTGCAGCGTCTGCGTCGACATGCATCCGAAACTCGCGAAGAGGGCAGGGGAAACCGACGAGCGCCTGTTCTGCGTCGCCGCCTGGCGCGACGCCCCCTATTTCACCGACGCCGAGCGCTCCGCGCTTGCGCTGACGGAATCGCTGACCCGGCTGAGCGACCGCGAGGAGGGGGTGCCGGATGCGATCTGGCGTGAGGCCGACAAACATTTCAACGAAAAGGAGTTGGCGTCCCTGATCCTTGCGATCGCCGTCATCAACGTCTGGAATCGCCTCAACGTTGCCGTCCGCCAGCCGGTCGGTTCGTGGAAGGTGTGATAGAAAAACGCTTGCCGCCCCCTACCTTTGGGGGGCGGTCGCGACACTGTAGCCGGTGAGGAGGCTCCTCACCCGCCGCCTTGCCTTTTCCTGAATTCATTATTGAGCACTTAAGGTCCGCGCAGATAAAGCCCGCCGGTCCCCGCGGCGCTGAAAACGACACGCAATCCTGCCTCTGGAACTGTGCTAAGTTCCCGGCCGCTGATCAGTTGGCCAAGTCTCGATCGGCCCCGCTTCCCATTCTCGTGTCGTCCTGTTCCTCCTTCGAAGATCCGCGTGTCACACCAGAGCGCCCTTTGATGCTGCAACCGACAATCAGAAACCGAATCCTTGGCATCGCCATGGGCCTCATCGTGCTGATGGCCATCATCTCGGTGTTGTCGACGGTGATGGCAAGGAGGATCGCCCACCAGCTCGATGAGCTGACGACGAAATATGTTGAGGCTTACGGTCATCTGGCGCGGATGAACGTCCGTTCGCTGGAGCAGGCATTGGCGCTCCGCAGGATGGTGATCGCAGGCATGCGATCGCCACCGGACCAGGCTGCCGTGGCCGAGCAGCAGAAAGTTTACGAGGCCAAGGGTCTGCAAGTCGATCAGGAAGCGAAGACCGCGCGTGGCCTCATCAACGCGATCATCGCGGATCTTTCCACCGAATCCGACAACGCGAGGCTGGGCCGGATCGACGATCGAATTGAGACGCTGAATAACGACCTCCGCCGCTATCTGGGTGAGGAGCACAAACGGCTGCTGCCGCTGCTCGAAGCCGGCAATCTTGCCGAAGTCAATGCCAGTCTTGCTCGCACCGAAGCCCTGCGCAATGAACTCAACCAGAGAGTGGACGAGGTCCGCGGGGAGATGCTGGCGCAGGTGCGCGCGGACGCCGCGGCGACGATGAGAGATCAGCAAAGCTCGATCTTGATCTCGGTCATTCTGACAGCACTCGCCGCGATACTGGGCCTGCTGTTTTCGTTCTTCGTAAGCACCGGCATCACGCGGCCGGTCAGGCGCTTGCTGGAGGGCACCCGCGCCGTCGAAGCCGGCCGGCTCGATGGCTCGATCGACGTCACCACGCGAGACGAGATCGGCCAACTGACAACGGCGTTCAACAAGATGGTGGAGCAATTGCGCCACAAGGAGCGGATGCGTGAGACCTTCGGAAGATACATCGATCCGCGAGTCGTGGAAGGGCTGATTGAGAGACAATCATTGACCGCGACCGACGGTCAGCGCCGTATCATGACCGTGCTGTTCTGCGACATGAAGGGCTTTACCAGCCTCAGCGAAGGAATGACACCGCAGGGATTGGTCAAGGTGATGAATCACTACCTCTCGACCATGTCCGGCCCGATCCGCAGCCATCACGGCATCATCGACAAATATATCGGTGATGCGATCATGGCCTATTGGGGCCCGCCATTCAACGAGGATGCCGAACAGGCGCGGCTTGCCTGCCTTGCCGCCGTCGACATGGCCGATCGCGGTACGGCATTGCGGACGGAATTGCCCGAGCTGCTCGGCGTGCGGTCGGTACCGAGTGAATGCGACGTTCGCATCGGCGTTGCGACCGGCGAGGTGCTGGTGGGAAGCATCGGCTCGGAATTCATGATGAGCTACACCGTCATGGGCGATGCGGTAAACCTTGCCTCGCGCCTGGAGGGCGTGAACAAGATATACGGCAGCCATGCCCTGGTTTCCGAAGCGACGGTGAAAGCGGCCGCCGATGCGATCGAGTTTCGCGAGGTCGATCGGCTGGTCGTCGTTGGCCAGACGCGGCCGGTCACGGTGTTCGAGATCATCGGGCGCAAGGGCGAGCTCAGCCCGGCACAATCGGCATTGTTGAAGCGATACTCCGAGGGACTGGCCGCTTATCGCGCCCAACGTTGGGACGAGGCGCTTACGGCCTTCAAGGAGGCACTTGAAGCGGTTCCCGCCGACGGACCATCCATGACCTTTGTCAACCGCATCGAAGGCTTCAAGACAAATCCGCCCGCCGATGCCTGGGATGGCTCATGGTATCTCGATCACAAGTGATGCGGCTCTCTCCACCCGTCATTGCGAGCGCAGCGAAGCAATCCATGCCTCAGTGACCCGAGAAATGGATTGCTTCGCTGCGCTCGCAATGACGTGGCTTTGGCTGACGTGACGGACCGTTACTCAGCCAGAAAATCCAGCACGATCTCGCAGTAGCGCTGCGGGGCCTGCTCGAACATCGGATGCGTCGTGCCCGGGATGATCTCGGTGCGCGAATCCTTCACATGGGCCGCCAGCGTGTGCAGCACTTTCGGCAGTGCGCCTCTGGTGTTGGCGCCGCCGATGAACAGTGTCGGTGTCCTGATCGCTTCGGCGTCCGCCTTCGAGAACGGCGGCCGCTTGTCGCGCGTCTGGCCGATCAGCGTCGTTGCGTTGTCGCGCAACGGCTCTTTCACTGCCGCCGGCAGCCGCTTCCAGGCGCCGGGGCCTTCCAGCGCGTCGATGAAGATCTGCAGCCCGCCATCGATGTCGCCCTTGGCGATGATTTCGGCGGAGGCGGCGATCCGCGCCGCCAGCGGGGAGGGGCCCGGCTTGAAGTCGGGATCGAGCGTCTCATCCAGCTCGCCGCCGGGCTCGGCCAGGATCAATTTGCGCAGCAGATCAGGCCGCCGCTGCGCGACGCGGAAGGAGACGTGTCCGCCGCGCGAGTGGCCCATCAGGCCGACCGGTTTCGGTTCGATCTGCTCGATGAAGGCGATGACGTCTTCGACGTGCTGGGCGATCGAATAGGTGTCGCCGACGCCATTCCAGCGGTCGGGGAAGAAGTGCCGGAGGCTGACCGCGATCACGCGGTGCTTGCGCGACAGAAGTCCCAGCGTCGCCGACCAGATGCGGAAATCGCAGAGCGAGCCGTGCACGCACACCAATGGCGGCCCTTCGCCCACCTCGAGATAGGCCATGTCGTATCCGTTGACGCGAAGGGTTTGCATGGGGATGCTCGCAAGTTCCCGCAGGATTCGGGTGGATAGCAACATTCTCCAAGCCTAGATTCCATTGCAAGGACAAAGCTCGAAATCTCGAGCCTGAGATATGGAGCAAGCCATGACCGGCCAGCATTTTGCGATCTTTGACACCGTGATCGGCGCCTGCGGCGTAATGTGGGGCGAACACGGTATCACCGGCGTGCAATTGCCGATGGAGACCGAGGAAAACACCCGCAAACGCATCCGGCAGCGGGGCGGCGAGGTGACGGAAGCCGCACCGCCAGTGGAAGTGAGACGCGCGATCGAAGCCATGATCGAACTGCTCGAGGGCAAACCGAACGATCTTGCCGAGGTCGTGCTCGACCTCGACGACGTGCCGGAGTTCAACCGCGGCGTCTACGATATCGCGCGCAGGATCCCGCCGGGCAAGACCATGACCTATGGCGAGATCGCCAAGCAGCTTGGCGGCGTCGAGCTGTCGCGCGACGTCGGCCAGGCGCTCGGCCGCAACCCGTGCCCGATCGTCGTGCCCTGCCACCGCGTGCTCGCGGCCGGCAACAAGCCCGGCGGCTTCTCGGCGAATGGTGGCGTGGTGACGAAGCTGAAGATGCTCGAGATCGAGGGCGCGATCGTCAACCACACGCCCAGCTTGTTCGATTGAGCTCTGATGGTGCCGCGGCCTCGAACACCTCTCCCATAGGGAGAGGTCGGATCGCGTCAGCGATCCGGGTGAGGGGTTCAGGTCCCTCGATAGGGCGTAACCCCTCACCCGGCGCTACGCGCCGACCTCTCCCTATGGGAGAGGTGAAGAGAATGCGGCCGAGCCGGAGTTCTCTTGCCTACACCGTCTCGCACGTGAACCCGTCGCCGCTCCGCTTGATCTTGCCGACCGAGGGCGAGGGGAAATGCGCGGTGCAGCAGAGCGTATCGGTATCGCAATAGCGCTCCAGGAAACTGCGCCGCGTCCGCGCCGCCTGCGCCTGGTCGACATCGAATTTCGCCGACAGTTCCGGATAATGCGTCTGCAGCGGCGAGTGCATGAGATCGCCGGAGAACACGGCGTCGTCCTTGCCGCGCCCAAGAGTGAAGGCGACATGGCCCGGTGTGTGCCCGGGCGTCGGCAAAATGCGTGCGTGGTCGCCGATGGCGAAATCATTCGTCACGATCGCCTCGCGCTTTGACTCCACGATCGGCAGCACGCTATCGACGAAGGGTGGCACCTCGCTCTTTTCGTTCTGCGCGGTCCAGTAGTCGAACTCGCCCTTGGCAAAGACGTAGCGCGCCTTTGGAAACGTGGGCACCCAGCGGCCGTTTTCCAGTCGCGTGTTCCAGCCGACATGGTCGACATGCAGATGCGTGCACATCACATAGTCGATGTCTTCGACCGAGCACCCGGCCGCGGCGAGGCCGCGCATATAGGTGTCGTCGGTCTTCATGTTCCATTTCGGCCGCTGCGGGCGCGGCTTGTCGTTGCCGATACAGCTATCGATCAGGATGGTATGATGCGGCGTCTTCACGACATAGGACTGGAAGCACAAGAGCAGCACGTCGCTATCGTCGAGCGCCTTGGCCTCGCGCATCCAGGCCCGGTTCTCGGCCAGCATGTCCGGCGTCAGGCCGGGCAGCATGTCCAGCGCCGGCAGGAATGCCGTCTCCTGCTCGATGATGCGGTGGATGGTGAGGTCGCCGATCGAGAAGATGAGGCTCATGGCAGACTCCGCTTCAGGCTGGCGGCGGCACCGAGATCTTGACTGATGGCCGTTCCAGCATCTTCTGGTTGAACGTATCAAGCTTCGGATAGGCCTTGCGCCAGCCGCAGTCGGAGAAGCGGAGGTCGGCATAGCCGAGCACGCAAACCAGTCCGATCTGCGCGACGTTGAACGGCCCGGAAAGCACATCCTCCCGCTGCTCGAACCGCGCCATGCCGGCCCAGGCCCGGTTCCAGTGATCGTCGTACCAGGCCTGCCACTGCAAGCCCTGCGGCCGCACCATCTTCTCGTACCGGCACAACAGCATGGAATCGAGCATGCCCTGCAGCAGCGAGTGGTCGGTTTTCGCCTTCCAACGCGCCGGTCCGGAGGCCGGAATCAATTTGCCGCCGCCGGCGAGATCGTCGAGATATTCGACGATGACGTAGGAATCGAGGATGACGTCGCCGTCATCGAGGATCAGGACCGGCAGTTTCTTCAGCGGGTTGATGTCGCGCGTGTAGGCATCGTTTGCGGTGCCTGGCGCGACCGTGGCGGGCACCAGTTCGATCTTGTCGATCAGCCCGGTCTCGATCGCAGCAATGCGCACTTTGCGGGCAAATGGCGAGGCGGGCGAGAAGGTAAGCTTCATCTGGGTGAATTCCCTCGGGAGTTCTGTTTCGCCGTCATGCCCGGGCTTGTCCCGAGCATCCACGTCCTCGAAGCGACAAGCGTGGATGGCCGGGACAAGCCCGGCCATGACGAGCTAGCGCCCACCGGTGAAGCGCCGCGTTACGCCGCGACAATCTCCTGGCGCTGCTCGCCCAGGCTCTCGATGCCCAGCGTCACGACGTCGCCGACGTTGAGGTACTGCGGCGGCTTCATGCCGGTGCCGACGCCGGGCGGCGTGCCGGTCGTGACGATGTCGCCGGGCAACAGCGTCATGAACTGCGAGACGTAGGAGATGCACTTGGCCATCGAGAAGATCATGGTCGAGGTCGAACCGGTCTGGCGGCGTTGGCCGTTGACGTCGAGCCACATCGAGAGGCTCTGCACGTTCGGAACCTCGTCCTTGGTGACGAGCCAGGGGCCGAGCGGGCCGAAGGTGTCGTGCGACTTGCCCTTTGTCCACTGTCCCAGACGCTCGATCTGGAAATTGCGCTCCGACACGTCATTGCAGACGCAATAGCCGGCGACATGGTTGAGCGCGTCGGCCTCGGAGACATATTTGGCGCGGGTGCCGATGATGGCGGCGATCTCCACTTCCCAATCCAGCTTGGTCGAGCCGCGCGGCTTCTCCACGGCGTCGTTCGGGCCGGAGAGGGCGGTGTTGGCTTTCAGGAAGAAGATCGGCTCGGACGGAATGGGATTGCCGGTTTCCTTGGCATGGTCGGTGTAGTTCAGCCCGATGGCGACGAATTTCGAGATTCCGGTAACCGGCGCGCCGAAGCGCGGGTTACCGGGAACTGAAGGCAGCTTGGACGGATCGAGCGCGGCCAGCTTGGCCAGGGATTCCGGCGAATAAGCCTCGCCGGTGAGGTCCTTCAGATGCGCCGACAGGTCGCGCAACTGGCCGGATTTGTCGATCAGGCCGGGCTTTTCCTCACCCTTCGCGCCGTAACGAACAAGCTTCATTTTTGATCACTCCCTACAGGGGTTTTTGGAATTCACGGACTTAGGACGCTTCATGGAGCAGCGCGGGGCGAAATTCAACTGCCGAAAGCGCGGGGCGGGTAGGTCGGGTGGGCAAAGGCGCACTTACCATCAAACGCCTCGCTCGCAATGGTGAGCACGCTTCCGCCTTCGCTCTTCGAGCTACCGCGGACAAGCCGCTTTGCCGACCCTACGAATTGTCCGGCGCGATGAACTTGAAGGCCTCCCCCTCGCGCTCGATGTGACCGGCGCTGAAATGGCCGCCGATCACCAGCGTCGGCGTATCGGCAAAGCGGGAGAACAATTCGCGGCGCGTCGCCGCCGATTGCTTGTGGTCCGAATCCGCCGTCGAGGACCAGTCCGGATGGGCCATCTGGCAGGGATGGTGGGCGACGTCGCCGGTGAGCAGCGCTTCCTCGCCGTCGGAGCGGATGTGGATGCTCATATGGCCCGGGCTGTGGCCAGGCGTCGGGATCAGCGTGATCTCCTCCGTCAGGCGGTGGTCGGAGGGCACGAGGTCGGCCCTGTCGGCATCCGCGATCGGCTTCACGGAATCGGTGAATACCGCGATTTGGTCAGGCGATTTGCCGTGGTCGCGCCAATGCTCGAATTCGGTCCGGCCGAACACGTAGCGGGCCTTGGGAAAGGTCGGCACCCATTGGCCGTCAACGAGCTTGGTGTTCCAGCCGACATGGTCGACATGCAGGTGCGTGCACAGCACGGTGTCGATGCTATCAGGGGGAAAGCCCGCCGCGGTCAGCGTCTCCAGGAAGGGATGCTTGCGGTTGTTCCAGCTCGGCACGTTGCGACCCTGCTTGTCATTGCCGAGCCCGGTGTCGACGATGATCCGCCGTGTCGGCGTCTCCACCAGCAGCGAATGGATCGACATTTTCAGCCGGCCTTCGTCGGTGGCGAAATGCGGAATGAGCCAGGGCAGCTTCTGGACTTCCTCGTTGGTCGCGAGCGGCAGGATGAAACGGGTATGCCCGACCGTCTCCAATTCGACGACCTTGGTGATCTTGACCCTGCCTACTTTCCACTCCATCGGCGGCTTCCTTATTGAAACGCTTGTTATCGCGAAGATGCTGGTTTCCGCTTGCCCGCGCAATGGATCATCTCGGATGATCCGGCGTTATCGGATCGCGAGAACAGGAGCGCGCAATGGCCGAACTGTCGATATCGACCGATAAAGTCGGTTTTTTGATCGAGAAAGCGCGGGAATTCGATGTCAAGGAAGCGGCATCCGACCCGGATTCCGGCTCGAACGCCACTGACGACGAGATGATCGATGTGCTGGAAGATGATGGCCAGGATCCGGTCGAGCGGGAAATCAGGGGCTTCATCCGCGCTCTTTCCGAAGACGAGCAGATCGACCTCGTCGCCCTGATGCGGCTTGGGCGCGGCGATCGTCCGATCGAGGAATGGGACGATCTACGGCGAGAGGCCGCCGATCAATATAACGGACGCACCGCGCGCTATCTGCTCGGCGAACCCATGCTGGGCGATCTGCTGGCCGAGGGGCTCGAGCAGTTCGATCGTCCTTGGGCCGACGAGCGCACTTCGGCGGACTCATCCAGCGAGAGTGAGCGGTCGGTCAACGAGCGCAATCAACGATAACGGTGCCGAGCTTGTCGCCCTTCTCAACCGCCAGATGAGCCTGCGCCGTTTCCGACAACGCAAACTGGCCGGCGATGTTGTGCAGGCGCGGTCCGGCCGCGAGCCATTTCGTGATGTCGGCCTGCGCCGCGGCGAGCAAGGGCAGTGGTAACGCAAACAGCACCAGCGCGCGCAAGGCGATGCATTTCTCCATCAATTCGCGCATCGGCGCGACGGGGTTGCGATTGCCGTTGGTGGCGTAGACGGCGATCGTGGAATTGACCGCCATCAGCTTCAGCGTAGCAGCGAGATTGCCGCCGAAATCGACATCGACCACGCGATCGACGCCGCGTTGATGGGTGAATGCCATCGCCTTCGCAACGACATCCTCCTCCTTGTAGTTGATCACGAGATCGGCGCCCGCGCGCCACGCCTGCTCGGCCTTGTGCGGTGAGCTGACGGTTGCGATCACCTCGGCGCCGCCCCATTTCGCCAATTGCACGGCGTAGTGGCCGACTGCGCCGGCGCCGCCGGTAACCAGCACGGTTTTGCCCACGATCGGCCCGTCCGCGAACAGGCAGCACCACGCGGTCATGCCGGGGATGCCGAGGGTGGCGCCTTCCGCGAAGGTGAGGTTGTCCGGCAGCGGCGTCACGAGGTGCTCGGCGAGCGTGATATATTCCGCGGCGGTGCCAAAGGCGCGACCGTTGCGCTGGCCGTTGAACAGCCAGACCCGGTCACCGACATTGAACCGCTTCACGCCGTCGCCGACCTGATCGATGATCCCCGCACCATCGCTGTTCGGGATCACGCGCGGATATTCCATCGCTCGATAATTGCCGCCGCGGCGGCCGACATCGGCGGGATTGACGCCGGAAGCTTCCAGGCGGATGCGCACTTCGCCCGCACCCGCCGCCGGCGTCGGTACTTCGCCGAAAGTCAGGACCTCCGCCGCCGGGCCCGTCCGCTCGTACCAGACCGCTCTCACAGCGTGCCCATCCTCACAGCGTGCCCGGGAAGGCGCCGCCGTCGAGCAGGATGTTCTGGCCGGTGATGAAGCCGGCCTTGGCGCCGCACAGGAACGCACAGGCGTAGCCGAACTCTTCGGGATCACCGAAGCGACCGGCGGGATTGAGTTTGGCGCGCTCGGTCAGCACTTGCTGGGGCGTGATGCCGCGCTTCTCGGCTTCCGGTTTCGCAGTGCCGAGCAGGCGATCGGTCTCGAACGGCCCCGGCAGCAGCGCATTGATGGTGACGTTGTTGATGACGGTCTTGCGCGAGAGGCCCGCGACGAAGCCGGTGAGGCCGGCGCGCGCACCGTTGGAAAGTCCCAAAATCTCGATCGGCGCCTTCACCGCGGCGGAGGTGATGTTGACGATGCGCCCGAATTTCCGTGCCATCATGCCGTCGACGGTGGCCTTGATCAGCTCGATCGGGGTCAGCATGTTGGCGTCGATCGCCTTGATCCAGTCGTCGCGGGTCCAGTCTCGGAAATCGCCGGGCGGCGGACCGCCGGCATTGTTGATCAGGATGTCCGGCTCCGGGCAGGCCTTCAGTACGGCCTCGCGGCCCGCGGGCGTCGTGATGTCACCGACGATCTCGGTGATGGTGACGTCGGGATGCGCTTTGCGGATCTCGTCGGCGGTCTTCTTCAGCGCGTCCGCGCCGCGCGCCGTCAAGGTGACATGGACCCCCTCATTGGCAAGCGCGATGGCGCAGGCGCGGCCCAGACCCTTGCTTGAGGCGCAAACGATGGCACGGCGGCCTTTGATCCCAAGATCCACTGTTTCACTCCCGTGATGTCAGGCGGTTTCTAAAATGTTCGATGCTGGCCACTTTAGCCAACGCCGCGCGGCCTGGTAAGTCCTGCGGCGTTGCATGGGCCGAAATCGTAGGTATCAATGCGCGCATATCAGGTTCTAGGAAACGTACCCATGTCCGATCTGTTCGATGTGAGCCAGGAAACCATCTTGATCACCGGCGCGAGCCAGGGGCTGGGGCGGCAATTCGCCCGCGTCCTTTCCGCGCATGGCGCCGCCGTCGTCCTGGCGGCGCGGCAGACCGGCAAGCTGAAGAGCCTGGAGGAGGAGATCAGGGGCAAGGGCGGCCGCGCGAGCGCGGTGCAGATGGACGTCACCGACATCGCCAGCATCGGCAAAGCGCTGGACGCAGCGGAAGCCGCCTTCGGCCCGGTCAGCGTGCTCATCAACAATGCCGGCATCGCCATCGAGAAATTGTCGACCGAGCAGACCGAGGCGGATTGGGACGCCGTGATCAACGCCAATCTCAAGGGCGCCTATTTCCTGGCGACCGAACTGGCGCGGCGCATGATCGCGCGCAAGCAGGAGGGCAACATCGTCAACATCGCTTCCGTGCTCGGCCTTAGCGTGATGAAATTCCTCTCGCCCTACACGGTCTCGAAGGCCGGCATCATCCAGGCCACCAAGGTGATGGCGCTGGAACTCGCCGGCAACAACATCCGCGTCAACGCGCTGGCGCCCGGCTATATCGACACCGAGATGAACCACGATTTCTGGGCGACGCCCGCCGGCGAGAAGCTGACAAAGCGGATTCCGCAGCGCCGGGTCGGGGCCGAATCCGACCTCGACGGCGCGATCCTGCTGCTGGCCTCAAAAGCCTCACGCTACATGACCGGCACTGTGGTGACGGTCGACGGCGGGTTCTTGCTGAACTGAGCCATCATCCGTAGCCCGGGTGAAGCGCAGCGTAACCCGGGAATCTTCGCGGGCCGGGTTTCGCTGCGCTCCACCTGGCCGCCCCCTGTTTCTCTTGGTCCAAGGCTCTGTCCAAGGCTCTGTCCAAGGCCCCACTTTTGCGACCTTTCCGGCAAGGGAGGTTCCAAACGTCCGATTCGCGCACGAATCCCGTCAATCTGGCCGTCACAAAACCTCAAAAAACCTGTGCCTAAGGGCTTTCCAAAGCGGATCAGCATTGATACATACGCCTCGCGCCCGGTCGCCCTCGGCCCCGGGTCGCCTTCTCAGGAAGTTTTCGAACGGATCGAGCGGCGCCCTTCCAAGCGTTGTCCGCCTCACGTTCGGCCTCTCTCCATGCAAGGCGGAAATCCGGTTTAACGCGGGGTGGAGCAGCCCGGTAGCTCGTCAGGCTCATAACCTGAAGGTCATAGGTTCAAATCCTATCCCCGCAACCAACTCAAATTGCGAAACCCCAGCCCCCGTGGCTGGGGTCTTCGTTTTGAGCGCAATTGCCAGGATTACCGCCAGATCGCCTCGGACCTCGATCTTCAGTTCCTTGCCCCCGGGCGTGAGGACGATCTCCTTCACGAGAGGACGCAGGACCTCCCCGGCTTTGAGCCGGGTTGCCTCCGTATCAGCCTGCAGCGCCTCATGCAGCGCCCTGACTTGTTCTCGATAGAAAGTTGCCATCTCGGAGTGTAGCAGCGGTGGCGGCTCATCCGCGTCGGACAATACCTGTTCGAGCTCGGCCTTACGGCTCTCAAGCTGAACCATCTTTGAATTGATCCTATCGGCAGCACTACCTTTGAGGATCAAGTCCAGCAGGGTATCGAGTTCGCGATCTATCCGTTTGATCTCGGACCGAGCAGCCTCGATCGATGCCGAGCCCTCCATCCGTGCCTGACGCTTGCCAGTTTCGGGGTCTTTGACGAATCGTTGTCGATTCCAAACGATCCGGCCGACGTACATTTCGTTGATCAAAATGCCATTGCCGCGCTTGGTGTTACCGTTGATAGTGCTGAAACCCCAATCGCCACCGCCGGGCGCCGCAACGCCATCCTTATTTAGCTCCATAGCGATGCGTTTCGCTGACTTGCCTACGACATAGTCGCGAAGATCCGGCGCACTACCGCTGCCGAAGGTCAATTTTGCTCAGGCGATCGCGCCCCCGTCCGCGGTCAGGATGGCGCCCGTGATCACGCTTGCCGCAGGACTGGCAAGAAAGACCACAGCGTTCGCGACTTCGCGCGGCTCGGCGAACCGCCCCAAAGACGTCAGGGCTCGCTGGAAGTCGGCAGCCGCGCCGTCCGCCGGGTTTGAATCGGTATCGGTCGAGCCGGGTTGCACGAGGTTCACGGTGATCCCGTTTGGCCCTAGTTCGCGCGAAAGCCCGCGGGTGAAGGAGGTAAGGGCCGCCTTGGACATCGCATAGACCGTCACGCCCGGGAACGGGACTCGCTCCCCAAGGCCCGAACCGATCGAGATAATGCGTCCGCCTTTGGCGAGATGCGGAATTGCTGCCTTCGCAAACAGCACTGGCGCTCGCACATTGACATCCATCACGGCCTGGTATTCGCTCACACTAAGGTCGGCAATCGTTCCGTTGTGACCGATGGCGGCGCTGTTGACGAGAATATCGAGCCCTCCCAATGCTGAGACGGCTTCACTCACGGAGCGCGCGATAGCTTCCGGGTCGGCGCTATCGGCCTGGATCGCGATTGCGCGGCGCCGCATGCTCTTGATGGACTTAGCCACCGCTTCAGCTTTCTCGGCCGAATGCTGATAGGTAAACGCGACGTCAGCGCCGGTCTCCGCCAGCGTCAGCGCGATTGCGGCCCCGATGCCTCGCGAGCCGCCAGTGACCAATGCACGTTTCCCGCTCAGATCGATCATGTTTGCCCTGTCTATCATCGCTGTTTCAAGCACTCAGGTCGTTCGTATAACGAAAGGCGTTCGACAGCCTTATCCGCGAACTTAGTATTCGAGGTCTCCCTCTATCAGTGTCGATAAATGCGAAGCTGTGTTGCCAGGGTAGGAACGCCGAAGAAAGCGAATGTTTCGCCGGTGCAAGATCTGGGAATTGTACGGCGTCGGCAGAGGGCCCCGGGTAAAGCTCGCCTGAATGGCCCGCCTCCAATAGCGAGGAGGGCCATTTCCATGTGGGATCGTTCATTCGCTGGTTGCAACCCGAGCTCAGCTGGAAAACCGATGTCAAGTCGACTGAGGAGAGCGTCAGGAAGCTTTTGCTCGGGCCCTTGCGCGCGCGGCCCGGCGGCGGTGCAGACGTTGCATTCGGCCGGCTCTTCTGGCAGCCAGCGGCGGCGCTGAGGCGGGCGCCGCGTAATCTTGTCCGTGTAGACAGCTAGACGCATAGGCGTCGGCGCATAAATGGGCTCTAGCTTCGTCCGAAGTCTCAGGTGATGTCTCTCACCCTGTGGGAGATGAGCGAATTTGGAATCGCACAGTCGCTTTGCCGGACGATTTCGAATGACCGCTCTTGGCGAAAGCAAACTTGTTGGGGTTCCACTTTCCGCGACACAGCTAGTCACTTTGCGACGCTACAGGAGTACCTGCCGCAATGTTACGTCCGTAGTCGTAGCAAAGTGGAGTATTGTGTGCGCCAGAGCCTCGTCATCAATAGTAGCGTCTCGGCCGAAGCGTCTGTACCACGGGTTCTCGTCGAAGACGCCGTACAGCGCTTGTAGAGGGCGAACCCCGACGCCGGCGTCACTTACCGCGACCTCGGCGACGGCCGATCCCGCATCTCACGCGCGCCGCCGTTTCGGGTGTTCGAGCCGTCGCCAAGACTTGGCGCATTTCGAGGGTGGAGTCATCCGGTCCCTCCATGTTTTCTTTGATCAGCCGGGTGCTTAACGAATGACGTCTGACTCGTCGCCGATCAGGATCGGCTACTGCCTATCGCTCACCGGACCGCTGTCGGGGAACAGTAAGTCCGCGCAGCTCGCGCATGATATCTGGCGTGATGATGTAAATAGTGGTGGCGGCCTTCTTGGACGCCCGGTGGAGTTAGTCCGCTACGATGATGAAGGGGACGCGTCTCGCGTGGCGTCGCTATACGCGCGCCTGATGGACGAGGATGGGGTGGATCTCGTCATTGGGGGGTACGGAACAAACACCAACCTTGCCGCCATGTCCGAGATCATCTCACGCCAGCGTTACTTCGTTGGGCTTATGGCGCTCGGCGCTAACAACGAACTGAACTACGAAAACTACTTCGCTATGATTCCGAGGGGGCCGGACCCCAATGTCGCGCTCACAGAGGGCTTCTTCGAAACCGCCGCTCGGCAAACCCCGCGGCCGACGACTGTGGCACTGCTCTCGGCTGACGCTGTATTTTCCCGGAACCCGATTCTTGGTGCCAAAGCCAATGCGGCGAAATACGGGTTTGAGGTCGTTCACGAGGCAACCTATCCGCTCGCAGCCAGCAATTTCGCGCCGCTTCTCGACGACGTGGCACAAAGCGGACCTGATCTTCTGTTCCTGTGCTCCTACCTCCAGGATACGATCGATCTCGTTTCAAGCCCTCGAAAGGCACCCCTTCCGGCCAAAAATGGTCGGCGCAAGCATGATCGGCCCGCAGAATGCTGATGTTAAGAGCAAGCTCGGGCCGCTGCTCAACGGGATAGTGAACTATGAATATTGGGTCCCGGCACCCTCCTTGGCCTTTGAGGGCGTTAGTGCGCTGTTGGAGACCTACAGGTCGCGCGCCGCAGGATCAGGTGTGGATCCACTCGGGCACTATATGGCCCCATTGGCCTACTCGCAGATGCAGGTCGTGGGCCTGGCTATTGAGGGCACGGGAAGTCTGGACGACGCCGCGCTCTCTGAGTTCACGCGACGTGCGGTGTTCTCGACAGTTATGGGCAACATCACCTTCGGGGCGCGCGGCGAGTGGACGCATCCTCGCGTGTTGCAGGTGCAGTTCCAGGGCGTCGTTGGCAATAGTGTCGACCAGTTCAGAGACGGCTCACGGCAAGTCGTCGTGGCTCCGCAGGAGATGGCGTCGGGAGTGTTGATCTATCCGTTCGCGAACGCTCGAGGGACCTAGATCGCGCATATCACTTACCCACCTCGGCTCAGTGCTCCACTCGGACAGGTGCAGTGCCGACAACGTCCGGAGCTTTTCCGAAACACTCGATCAGCATTTCGGTGAGGATTCTTATCTTGCGAGCGGGATGCTGGCCTGGTGGCCGGACGACAAATACACCCGCCGGACGTATCGGGTGCCGGGTCATGACCGGAACAAGCGTGCCAGAGGCCAGATGCTCATGGATCAGGCCCTCGGGGAGATAAGCGATGCCGAGTCCTGCTATGGCGGCAGTGACCAGCGCTGTGCCGTTGTCGGCCTTGAAGCGCCCCTGCGGTCGTACCGTGACGGTTTGTTCACCATCCATGAACTGCCAGGTTTCAGTGCCCTGCATGACAGCCTGATGCGTGAGGAGTTCATCCGGTGTCTCAGGCGATCCGTGCGCTTTGATATACTCCGGACTCGCAACTAACTTCCCATAGATCGGTCCGACGCGCCTTGCGATCAGGTTAGAGTCCGGAAGGTGGCCAAGCCGTACCGCACAATCATAGCCCTCTGCGATGAGATCTACGAAGCGATCAGTGTAGCAGGTGTGGATGCCAAGCTGAGGGTAACGTCGCGCCATTTCGGCGAACACCGGAGCAAGATGTGTCGGGCCAAAGGTAAGTGGTGCAGCAATCCGCAAGCGGCCGCGAAGATCACCTGCGGGTAGGATCGTTTCCTTGGCAACATCGATCTCGGCGCAGACTCTGGCGGCGTGATCTCGGAATGTGGAACCCGCCTCTGTGAGTACGGCGCCGCGAGTGGTTCGTGCGAGCAGCTGGACGCCGAGCTCTGCTTCAAGCCGAGCGAGCTGCCGACTAACGATCGACTTGGAGACCCCGAGCCGACGCGCAGCATGTGATACTCCGCCGGCGTCAGCGACCTCTACGAATGTTCGCAGTTCTTCGATGTCCAATTCTAGCGTTCCTGCTTTTGCGACACAGTGTGGCAAGGGCGAGCGCTACCGTATCGCAAATGGGAATGGCACTGTCCACGCAGACGTCGTCGCAGTCGGCGGATGTCTCCCACAAATCAGCCTCATCTAACGGTAGTAGAGGATATTCATGACCTTTCGCAACGGCCTTGCGTCGCTTCTTCGTCCCGAGGACTCGGTACTCGTTCTGATCGACCATCAGCCCTACCAGCTCGCCAACCTGAACAGCCACGACCCTCAGGCGGTCGTGAACAACACGACGGCGCTTGCGAAAGCCGCAAAGGTCTTCGGTGTTCCCACGATCCTGACCAGTGTGATCGCCGGTCGGGGCGGCGTCATCTTCCCGCAGGTCACCGATGTGTTCCCGGGCCAGGAGGTGATCGACCGGACGTTCATCAACACCTGGGAAGATAAGAAGGTGGTGGATGCGGTCAAGGCGACGGGTCGCAAGCAGCTGATTATCGCCGGCTTGTGGACCGAGATCTGCGTCGCAATGCCTGCGATCCAGGCCGCCGGTGAAGGCTGGGACGTCACGGTGATTACCGACGCGTCGGGCGGCACCTCGGTGGAGGCTCACGAGGTTGCCATCCAGCGCATGATCGCAGCCGGCATCAACATGATGACCTGGCTGGCGCTCGCTGCTGAATGGCAGCGCGACTGGGCACGTGCGAAGACTGCTGCCGGGCTGACGGAGGTCATCATCCAGCACGTCGGTGGCAGTGGCATCGCCTATCTGTGGGAGCAGCAGCTGCTCAACACTCCGGTCCCGCGCGCCGCGGGCTGATTTGAACTGGGTGACGAGAAGCAAGCGCGATGCGTAGCAAAAGAGTTGAATGCTTGTCGATCCTCGTCACCCGCCTTGGACGGGCCGCTAAGAGAAAGCGCGCGGGCCATCGACTGCGCCCGCGCCGTGAAGGCGGCTGGTCGACGCCGACACGGCGGCAGTTCGAAGAAATGGCCGGTCCGGAGGGTGCGTTCCTGATTGGTGATCCGGGGACGGTCGCAGCCAAGATGCTCCACGCCAGCGAGGCGCTCGGCGCGTCACATTCCAGATGAGCACCGCTTCGCTCGAAACCGCTGCGATGAAGCGCTCGATCGAGCTCCTAGGCTCCGAAATCGCGCCGATTGTTCGGGCGGCTGGCGCAAATCCGTGAGGAGTGTTCCGTCTCTGGAAGGAAACACGTGATGATATCCACCTCTCCACGATCCGGCCGTTCCGTTGTAATCACCAGTGCCGGCACCGGCCTTGGCCGCGACATTGCGCTCGGACTCGCCGCCAAGGGCTACATCGTCTTCGGCACGGCGATGTCCGCCGCGGAGGTTCAGGATCTCAGGGACGCTTCCGGCGGACGTGTCAGCCTGACCGTCTGCGACGTCACAAAGGCGATGGGCGTGGAGGCTTGGGCCTCCGGTGTGACTGAAGCACTTGGCGCGGCCGGGCTCAACCTCCTGATCAACAATGCCGACATCCTCACTCACGGTCCGATCGAGATCCTTCTGCCCGACGCCATCCGGCAGGAATTCGAAGTCAACGTGTTCGGCGCCCTGTTAGTGATCAACGCGTTCTTGCCGGCCTTACGGAATGCGCGCGGACGGATCGTGCAGGTCAGCACATGGATGGCGAGCCTGCCATTGCCGTTCAGCGGACCGTCGGGTGCGTCGCATGCGGCGATGGAGGTGTTCTCGGCTGTCTACCGCGCCGAACTGAAACCTTTCGGCATCGAGGTCGTGGTCGTGTCCACCGGCAACATGAAGACCGGTGGTCCAGCGAAGACGGCGGCCCTGGCGCGGATCACAAACGGAATGACGTCAGGTCAACGCAAACTCTACGGCAAGTCGTTCGGCACCTTCGCGGACTGGTTAGACAGCATGCAGGCGACCGGAATCGAGTCGGCTGTAGCCGCAGCGCGCGTGATCGATATCGCCGAGCAACATCCTGCGCCGAGCCGCGCGGTGGTCGGTGCCGACGCCGAGCAGATGCTGAGAGCGGCCCACGAAAAGCCCGACGCCGAGCTGGATGCACTCCGCCTGAATATTATCGGCCTGAGCTGATTTCCATCTTAATCACAAGAAAGGAAAACGATCAAAAATGGCGATGCTGGCAATGCGGGATGGCACCCAGATCTTCTACAAGGACTGGGGTCCGAGAAAGGCCCAGCCCATCATGTTCCATCACGGCTGGCCATTGAGCGCAGACGATTGGGACATTCAGATGCTGTTCTTCCTCAGCAAGGGCTATCGCGTCATTGCGCATGACCGACGCGGGCACGGTCGCTCCGACCAGACCGATACGGGGAATGAGATGGACACCTACGCGGCCGACGTCGCGGCGTTGGTCTCGGAGCTCGACCTGAAAGACGCGATCCACGTCGGACACTCGACCGGCGGCGGGGAGGTGATCCGCTATGTCGCCCGCAGCGAGCCTGGCCGCGTGTCGAAGGCGGTGTTGATCGGTTCGGTGCCGCCGATCATGCTCGCAACACCGCGATATCCTGGCGGCCTGCCGATGGAGGTGTTCGACGGATTTCGCGAGGCGCTCGCTCGCAACCGTGCGCAATTTTTCCTCGATGTTCCTGCCGGGCCATTCTACGGCTTCAACCGTGAGGGCGCCGACGTAAGCGAAGGGCTGATCCGCAACTGGTGGCGGCAGGGGATGATGGGCGGCGCCAAGGCCCACTACGACTGCATCGCCGCCTTCTCGGAGACGGACTTCACCGAGGACCTTCAGGCCGTCTCCCTGCCGGTCCTGCTGATGCATGGCGAGGACGACCAGGTAGTGCCGATCGACGCTTCGGCGCGCAAGGCGATCGACCTGCTGACGAACGGCACGCTGAAGACCTATCCAGGCCTGTCACACGGCCTGTTCGCCACGCATCCCGATCTCATCAACGCCGATCTGCTGGCGTTCATCGCGGACCGGGCCGGGGCATGAGCGCAGTTAGGGACAACCCCGCCGAACATCGTTTCGAACTAGCGATCGATGGCAGCCGCGAGATCGCGGCTGCCTACTATCGCAACGAAAGCGATCGGTTCATCCTCACCCACACTGAAGTTCCGCAGCGATTCTCCGGGCAAGGGATTGCTTCGCGGCTCGCACGCGGCGTCTTCAATGCGATCCGCGCGAGCGAACGCAAGGCAGTCCTGCACTGCCCCTTCATGGCCGCCTATTATGCACGCCGTCCCGAATATTCCGACATCGTCGACGGCACGGGCCGATCAGCAGAGACAACATGATAGAGATGGTCATCGAGCAGCGGCGCCGGAATCTCGGCGGCAGCTTCGACGTCGGCCGCGTGCTGCCGCTCGCGAGGCGGCGCATGGTCGGTCCTTTCATCTTCTTTGACCATATCGGGCCGATCGATCTTGCGCCTGGCATTGATCGTAGTCGAGTGCGCGTTCGCGGATCCGCCCTCGCGCTGCTCATATGATTTCGGCGATTGCGATCGATACCGCCAAGGGGCGGCTGCTGGACGAAGGTCCGGATTATAGATCCGACGATGACGAATTCGAAGAAGCCAAGCATGTGTTTATGAGCGTCCAAGGCATCGTGCGGCAGCCGATCCATGGTCCGAGAGGCGAGACCCCGCGGCGCAGCGCTGGGAGCGTCTCAAGATTTCTGTTCGGAAATGGTAAACCGTTAGATCTGCTCGATAACGCCCCCCGCGGGGCCACGCGTTGGGCGATGTGTCAACGGCTCTGGAACAGGTCGTAAGTGCAGCTTGTTCGTCCCCGACATGGCGTCGCCTTGCACCTGTTCCGACAAGCGCTCGACGTCACGCTGACGAATATCGTCAGCGGCCTCCGTGACATCGACTTCCGCAAAGCCCAGTTCCCGCAGACCCTGCGCTCCCATCGAATACGCCGACTCCACCGTCTCGCGGATTTGATAATCGACACCGGCCCGAAGTAGGTCCACGGAGTGCACGCGGTCGTAACTTCTTACAAGGACCTTCGCTTGCGGGAACGAGTGTTGCGCCAGCTCGACGATCTGCATGGTCTCCTTCGGCGCGCCGATGCAAATCATGATTGCGTCGGCGTCACCCGCGCCGGACGTGCGTAGCGTGTCGAGCCTGGTGCCGTCACCGAAGAATACCTTGAACCCGTATCGATCGGCATCGCGAATGCGGTCGGGATCGCGATCAATCACTGAAAGCTCGACGCCTTTCGACAACAACACCTGGGAAGCAATTTGACCGAAGCGCCCGAAACCAATGAGAAGCACGCGGCCTTTCAGGTCTCGGGCCGCTTCGACGTCCTCCATCGATACCTTACCGCGCAGCAAACCATCGACCACAAGGATCAGCAGCGGGGTCAAAGTCATGGACAGGATGACGACCGTGCCGAATAACGCGTTTTCGCGGGCATTGATCACGCCCCCGGATGCAGCAGCCGTATAGAGCACGAAGGCAAACTCGCCGCCTTGCAGGAACATCGAGGTCCGGTGAATGGCGTGTGTGTTATCCGTGCCGAACAGGCGTGCGACGGCATACACCACGATACCCTTGGCGATGATAAAGGCGGGCAGCAAGCATAGCAGAAGCCGCCATTCTGCTGCGACGGTGGACAGGTCGAGCGACATGCCGACCGCCATGAAGAACAAGCCCATCAGCAGGCCGCGAAACGGCTCAACGTCGCTCTCGATCTGGTGGCGGTAGCTTGAATTCGAAAGCATCACCCCGGCGAGAAAGGTCCCCATCGCCATGGAGAGCCCGACGGCGTCCATTAGCAACGCCGCGCCGCAAACAACGAGCAATGCCCCCGACGTCATCACTTCGCGGGCCCGCGCTTTTGCCAAGAGCGCAAAGAACGGATTGAGCGTCCAGCGCGACACCGCCAACAGCAGGAGCAAGGCGGCAAGCGCGAGCGCGATATCGGTCCATTTTTGTGCGCCGTGCGTTACTGGCGATAGAAACGCGACGACCGCCAGAAGCGGTACGATCATCAAATCTTCAAAAAGCAGGATCGCGACAGACTTCTGGCCCTGAGCGCCCGACAATTCGCCGCGCTCCTGCAACAGGGACATGATTACGGCGGTCGAAGAAAGAACGAAGCCAGCTGCAGCAATAAAGGCAGCAGGACCCGGAAGATCGAAGATCAGCCGGCCCGTCAGCGTGAGCGCTGCAACCGCCGCGAAGACCTGAATCAATCCCAGACCGAATATCTGGCCGCGCATCGCCCATAGCTTCTGCGGCCGCAACTCCAGTCCGATCACGAACAGGAACATGACCACCCCGAGTTCTGAGAAATGCAAGATGGCGTTGGGATCGCTGAATACGCTCATCGCAGACGGGCCGACTAGGAGCCCAGCGGCGAAATAGCCAAGAACCGAACCAAGCCCGAGCCGCCGGAATAGCGGGACCGCAACAACAGCCGCGCCCATAAGGACGACGGCAGGTCCGATCGTCGCGCCGAGATTTGCGTCAGCCATGAGGTCGCTCATACCGTAAGTTTGGAGGGTGCTTTCAGCGAGGTACCGGGTATCGGGCCGTCAGGAAGCGGAATGAACTCTTTATCGTCCGCATCCGGAAGCTTCATCTTTCCGGCTTTCCAGTCCTCCGCCGCTTGCACCAGCCGCTCGCGCGACGAGGATACAAAGTTCCAGTAGAGAAGCCGCTCGCCAACCGGTTCGCCGCCGAGAACCATGAGTGTGGATTGTTTCAACGCCTTGACGCGCGAAGCAGTCGGATCGAGTACGAGCATTTTTCCCGCCTCGTATTGGACGCCATCCATTTCCACCGCGCCTGTCGCTATATAGAACGCACGCTCCTTGTGACCGTTCGGAATTTCTGCGGTTGCACCGGGCTCCATCGCAAGATGCGCGTAGAACAACGGCGAATGCGTCTGTGCGGAAGCCGTCAGGCCGTATGCGCTGCCAGCAATGAGCTGGCCGACAACTCCTTTGTCATCCCATTGAGGCAGGGCGCTTCCAGAATAGTGGTTGAAGGATGGAGCAACTTCTTCCATGCCTGTTGGCAACGCCACCCAGGCCTGTATGCCGTGAAGCCGGTCACCATGTGCCCGCGCATGCTCCAAGCGTTCGCTATGCGTGATGCCTTGGCCAGCAACCATCCAGTTTACCTCTTGGGGGCGGATCGCTTGCTCATAGCCAAGGCTGTCCCGGTGCATAATCTCGCCGGAAAACAAATAAGTCACCGTCGAAAGACCGATATGCGGATGAGCCCGCACGTCTGCGCTGCGATCAATACCCGCCGGAATATCCATTGGGCCAATGTGATCGAAGAAGATGAAGGGGCCGACCATGCGTCGTTTTGCAAAGGGCAGAACGCGGCCGACTTCAAAGCTGCCACCGAGGTTGCGACGCCGCTCTTCAATAATCAATTCCATCATCTTGTTTCTCCTGATCGGGTTGCGCCGAATACGATGTCCGAATACTCGGAATGGCGTTCGCAGTAGGCGGTCATGGATGGCCAATCGAGGACGACCTCGCGACGGCTCGCACCGAAGTCGCCGCGTGCTAAACGAGAGCCGATGCCTCGTCCCTCGAACTGCTGCGGGACAATCGTGTGCGTGAGGACGATTTTATCTCCTGTAAAGCTGCAATACGCTGCCGCTATCCCGCTCTCATCCATGGGTAGCTCAAAGCGATGTTCGGCGTCTCGCGGACCCCAGTCCTTGTAGAAAATGCTGGTGCCATCTCTCGTGGTGAACGTTGACATTCTTCCTCTCGTTGTGAGCTTTCCGGAAGCGCATTCGGCCGCATTACGCTGGCCCCGGCATGCGCCGCAGTATCCCGGGAGCCGCGCGAACGATCGGCGCTACTTCAGTACCGAGGAGCTCGATCGACCGTTTCATCGCGGACGTCTCAAGAGATGCAGTGCTCATCTGGAACGTGATGCGCGAAAGCCCACCAAGCACCTCGCTTGCGTGAAGCATCTTCGCGGCAACCGTCGCCGGACTGCCGACCAGGAAGGCTCCTTCAGAACCCGCCATGTAGTCGAATTGCTGACGTGTCGGCGGCGACCAGCCACGCTCGCGGCCGATCTTCCCCGTAAGATGCGCCCAGCCCGGGAAAAAGGAATCGGCAGCAGCGGCGTCGGAGTCGCCGACGAAGCCCATGGCATGGATGCCGACCGGCAGTTTTTCGGGATCATGCCCGGCCCTGGCACCGGCTTCGCGATACAAATCGACGAGCGGGCGAAAGCGTTCGAACGTGCCGCCGATAATCGCGATCATGAGCGGAAGTCCGAGCTTACCTGCACGAACGAACGAGTCCGGCGTTCCTCCGACGCCGACCCAGATCGGCAGCCGCGCTTGATGCGCTCGCGGATAGATTCCCTGAAGATCGAGCGCAGGTCGGAAACGGCCTTGCCATTTCACATGGGTCGCCTCTCGAAGCTTGAGCAGCAGATCGAGCTTCTCGGCAAATAGATCATCGTAGTCCCGCGCAGCCAGACCGAACAGCGGGTACGCCTCGGCGAATGACCCTCGACCGACGACGATTTCGGCGCGGCCCTTGGCGATGAGATCAAGGGTCGCGAACTCCTGAAACACACGCACGGGATCGGCAGCGCTGATGACAGTGACAGCGCTTGTCAGTCGAATTTTCGACGTTCTCGCCGCTGCTGCCGCCAGAATGATCGTAGGAGCAGAATCGAGAAATTCCGCGCGGTGGTGCTCTCCGATCCCGAACACGTCCAGCCCGGCCCGGTCCGCAACTTCGACCTCTTCGATGAGATTGGCCATTCGCTCAATTGCCGACGGAAGTTTTCCGTTCTGCGGGTCAGGGAGAATGGCTGCAAAACTGTCTATTCCGATTTCCATCAATAGCCTTTCGTTTCATTGGTTGATGCAGGTACGTGTGCGGATGAGCGAGGCGGGTGCTTTATGGTCAGAACCTGTAGGTCGCCATGACGCCAAGCATCTTTATGGTCTGCGCCGGTCCGGTTTCCCGAATGAACGACCCCGCCTGGAACGCGCTCAGGGATGCTGTCAGATTGAGTTCCGGCGTTGCCTGCCAGGCGACGGCAAGTTCGAGCTGTGTGCCGATGAAACGCGCTGTGCTGTCCTTGCCGCTTCGCACGACATTGCCTGCAATGCCGTAAACGCCGTCAGCCAGGCTCTGCCGCCAGTAAGCGGCTCCCGTGAGCGTCACTGCAACATCCTTATAGGGCTCAATCGCTACGCTGGGCCGCGCACGAATCAGATTCCGGGGTCCGATTGGAGATAACGCGCCGAAGTACTTGCCGCGTGGGAAGAGAGGATTGAACGTCCCAAGTTGCTGATCACGCGGGTTGTCATCACCCGATATGACTTCAGCCGTAAAGCTCGCATCCGGCTTCATGGGAGCGTCCAGGAAACGGTAGCCGACTTCGCCGCCGACTCCCCAGCCGGTCCGGCGGTAACCTGCGAATTGACCACCCTGAAGTGCGCCTTCGATATTCCAGTGCCAGGAGCCGGTATCTCCAAAAACCCTGCTTCCAAAGGTGTGAACGACCTCTTTGCCGGTGCCTTGGTCATAGACCGCAGCGTTGTCACGCAAACCCAGATAAAAGGCATCGACGCCATTCGCATGCGTCGCGTTCAGCCATTGGGTCGCGTAGACGCCCCAAACGGCTTTCTGCCGCGAACTGCGATCGTCGAAATCGTCCGGCCTGTTGTCGACAGGGCGATAATACAGAGCGGTGACCTGGCGGAATTGACCCGTTAGCGTCGCGTCTGCGCCCTCAAAAGCCTGAGGAATATTGACGCCATAACGCGTGTCGATAAAGCGGCCTGCGCCCAGCGATACCAGTTTACGTCCCGCCGACAAACTCAGCGACGTACGATCCGCGACGTCCAGCCGGACCTCACCAAACGCCTGAAGCATATCGGTGCCAGTCGTATCGACGGGCCGCGTTGGACGGTCGACGCCTGAGATTGCAGAAACGATGGGTTGCGCAAAAAATCGGACACCGTTCGCGTGAAGGTCGACATACGGCATGAAACGATGCCAGATGTAACTCTCGTTCGGCGCCGATCCCCAGTTTACATTCGCATAGCCCTCGTAGCGAGAGCGGGCTTCCATGCCCGTCACGAGATACGTAGATCGGTCATCACCAAGCGGAAAGTACTTGAATGGCTCTGTCCAGTAACCCGTGCGCGACGCGGGATTCGCGAGATATGTCCAATTCTCGTTATAACGCTCGTTGGTCAGTGTCGGTGCGCGCTCGACATCGGTCCTAACCTGCGCCTGCGCAACAAGCGGCATAGCGGCGAGTGCCGTCGCGAACGTGACGCTCCGCCTTACTGTCCGCAATCGCGCTCGCCTGGCGCGATGACCGGGGCGGCTGCAGACGCTTTTGAAGATGAGAGTCAGTCTTGTCGGAATGACGAAGTCCAATACACATAGAGCGATTACGTAGTGCATTCTGCACGCACCTCGTCACCCCGCTGAAGTTAAGCCGGGGACGGCACAGGCGCATTCAAAAGCTGCTGCTCCCACTCAAACGCAATGCCGGTGCCGCCGAGATGCGGTCAATGCGAGGCAGACTTCGGTCCGCAGGCCTGCGACGACCAGTTGCTTGCGGCCGGTCGCCTTGACCAGATCGACCACCCTCTTGTGCTCGCAAGCGTTCCCCAGGTGCGGTCGATCACTTCCTGATCCGGGAACACGTCAGTGATTTGCTTGAAGAGAACGCCGCCACGAGCCGCCAGCACACTGGTGAGGATCGTCGGAACATTGAAGGCTTTTGCAAGCTTCGCCAGAGCGGTGAAATTGTTCACCGCCGCCTGAGAGTCATGGCTATTCACGTTCGTAAGCTGGAAAGGCTTATGATCGATCAGAACGAGAGCCGAGTCCTCGGGACGAAGAAGTGAAGAAAGGCCGTTGCGGAATTTCATGAAAACCTTATGCGCTTAAGTTTTGAATGCGGATTCCCGCCCCGTGCGACGACACCGGTGTGGAGTTTGCCAGTATCGCTAACGGTCCGGTAGGATCGTTGTTTGTCACACTGTGTCGCGAAACTAGGAACGCAGTTATGCGTGGCCTTGGGGTTGTCTTGAGACATACTGTGTCGCGAAATCAGAAACGGACTATTGTAGCGGAAATGAAGACTTACGTGCGTTTATTGAGATTGCCGACGGGGAAGGGATAACGCCAACTGCGCACCGGCTTGGCGTTTCCAAATCTATTGTCAGCAGGCGCCTCGCTCGACTGGAAGAAGAGCTTGGCGTCCATCAAAGCCCTTTGACCTTTCGCAGCGGCAACGGCATTCGCTCGGGTCGGATCTTCCCGCGCCTCCGGTTCAATGCCTTGCCGCTTTCTCGGAGGATATTTGGCTGCCGACTACCGACAATTCTGCTATCACGCGATCGCCTGACGTTCCTGAAGCCGGCGCTCGGTTGGCGCATTCGACTATGCGCTATCGTCTAGTGCAAGTTCACCGGCTCGTTCCCGATTCTGCGACACAGTGTATCGCTGCGACTAACTACCGTCCGAATAAACGTCAATGGTACTAGCCGTTTAGGCATCGTCATAGGGGCGTGTGTCGTCCAACCAGCCAACTTTGACAACGGCATGCAAGGACTTGGATCGCGCTTTCTAGCGCATGGGAACGGGGCTGGTGCGCACGGAGCACGTTGACGTGCTGGCTGATCGCGGTGAATTGCGAGTTGGCAAACGGTAGATGTCGATGCTCGCCATCCTGCCTCCTGCGATGAGGAACGTGCCATGACGGCTACCCTCTAGCGAGGCCGATCGACCTTAAAATTGCCGACGAGGGTAAAATGATAAAAAAAATATTCATCGCGTTTGTGACGATTGCTTCGTTCTCCGCGGCTCAGGCACAAACGACGCAGGAACAGCCTGGCGCTGATCTAATCGTTATCAACGCAAAGATCTTCACCGGCAATCCTGGGCAGCCCGAAGCTACGGCTTTGGCCGTCAAAAAAGGCCGCATCTATTCCGTCGGCTCTGATGTGGACATTCTTGGTCTGAAGAATTCCACGACCAAGGTGATTGATGCGCGCAGCCGAAGGCTCATCCCCGGCATAATCGATGCTCATACGCACGTACTCAACGACATGGCTTATAACTACAATGTACGGTGGGATGGCGTACCGACGCTGCGTGAGGCGTTGACGATGCTGAGCGAGCAGGCCGAACGCACGCCGGAGGGGCAATGGGTCAAAGTAATCGGAGGCTGGTCCCCATACCAATTCGAGGAGAACCGCTTTCCCACTTTGGACGAACTGCGCAAGGCCGTGCCCAATCGCCCGTTGATCGTGCAATATGCCTATAACCGCGCTTTCTTGAACACGCGGGCGATGGAGGCGCTTGGCATGGGCACCGATCGGTTCCCAAAGGTGCCGGACACAGAATTCGAAAAGGACAGCCGCGGCAACCCCACCGGTGTGGTCTTCGGCTACACTTGGTTGTTTCTCACCCTCGAGACCATGGTGCCGCAGCCCAAGTTCGACGAAGAAGTGAGTTCGTTGATCTATATCATTCGCGGTCTGAACCGGTTCGGCGTGACCTCGATCATCGATAACGGCGGCAGGTGGGCATACCCGACAGCCCAGGCAAGGGTAGACATGCTTGCACGGGACAACCGTCTTAACGTGCGCATGCCCTTTGTGGATTTGCAACTCGGCGACGGCGGGCCGGTAAACATGGTGGATCTGCAACTCGAAGCGATCACGAAAACAGCGCCGATAAGCACCGGGCAAAACCTGCACCCCACCCTGGCACATGGCCATGAATATCGAGGGGCTGGGGAAGTTCTGAACGGGGAAGTGCACGATCACGAAAACTTTGATCGTCCGGCGGTCATCATCGAGCCGGAGAAGATGCGGCGCTTCGTCGAGCAGGACGTGATGAAGCTGGTCCGGCGACGCATCCCGTTCCGCATGCACATCAGCTACAATGAGAACATCTCCCCCTTTCTCGACGCTCTGGAGAAAATAAACGAAGAGATTCCGTTCGATGGTCTGCGATGGAGCCTTGAACATGCTGAGACCATTAGCCCCGAGAACATCGAGCGGGTGAAAAAGCTGGGTGGCGGCATTGCCTTGGATCACAAGATGGCGCTGCACGGCGATGCTTTCATCAAAACCCATGGTCGCGAGAAGGCTTTGCAGACCCCGCGTCTGCGCAAGCTCGTGGACAGTGGCATTCCGCTGGCCATGAGCACCGACGCGTTCCGTGCAGCCACGTTCAACCCTTGGGTCGGGATTAGCTGGATGGTATCTGGAAAGTCTGTGTCCGGATCCGAAGTCCTTGCTAAGGACAACCGCCTTTCCCGCGCCGAGGCGCTTAAATTGTTCACCAGCGGCCCGGCGTGGTTCATGAATACAGAATCCGAAATGGGCTTAATAGCGCCGGGCAATCTCGCGGATTTCGTTATTCTCGACAGGGATTACTTTTCCGTACCGGAGGATCAGATCAAATCCGTCTCTTCTGTTCTAACTATCATGGACGGCAAGGTTGTGTTTGGTGCACAGGACTACAGCACTCTATCTCCAAAACTTCCTGCGATTCTTCCGAATTGGTCACCCGTTAAATACTTCGGTAGCTATTACGGGGACAAATGAATCCCGCGGGACTTCATCAGGCTGCGTGGCACTTCGGCCGAGATCAACTAGCATCTGCCGGTGCCCCGCAAGCTCGAAAGAGCGGAGATCATAGCGACTAAGGAGCGGCATCAGGCTTGGACGGCGTCACTGCATACCGGCGGTTTTATGTTCCGGTTGATTGACCGTGAAGACGACGTCGCCGATCTGAAGGGTCGGCACCCGTGTTTTTTCGATGTAAGGCGGCATGGCGCTTTGGTTTTCGAGACGAGGGATGTGAGCTTGGTCTGGTTCAGACGTCGCTTGGTTATAGTGTGAGTGCGCCACGTGTTCTGAGCCCGATCGCTAATCGACCTCGACCGGCCGATCGGGATTCAAAGGGTAAAAGAAAACGAGAGCCATAACGAATTTGATTTCATCGATAGGATCTAAAATGTCCCTCCAAAGACAATGTCGACATGTTGCAGCTGCATCTTTCCTCGTATTTGTGACTGCGCCGGCGAACGCGCAGTCGGCTCCGTTCTCCGGATTCGCGGGCTCGTGGTCCGGAAATGGGAGTATTTCCATGTCCGATGGTTCGAAGGAGCGGCTGCGCTGCTGTGCGACGTACCGTGTATCTCTCGACGGAGCGACACTACGGCAGACGCTTCGTTGCGCGAGCGACAGCTACAAGTTCGAGCTGAGCAGCGATGTAATTAGCGAGGGGGCGCCTGTCCGGCTCTTGGAGTGAGGCATCTCGTGGCATCAGCGGAAGCCTGCAAGGCAGTGCTCAAGGAAGCCGAATGACTGCAACCGTCGATGCGCCCGGGTTCAATGCTAACTTAGCGCTCACGACATCCGGAAACAGGCAGTCAATATCGATAACCTCCCAAGGCGACATCAGGAACGTTTCGGTTTCGATGACAAAGGGCTGATGCCGCTCGGAAAGAACTGCGTTCAGGGTCGAAAGACATCATTGACCGGAAAGGCCTGCACTGTGAACCGCGCTACAACCGATGTCCCTGTCTGCTGAGCGTGTCGTCGGATGCGCGGCGTCTCCGAAGGTGCATGTGTTCCTCCTTGCTTTCGAGAATTCTTTTCGGCACTGCTGAAGTAATACACGGCTTAGAATGTTGACAGCCGGCCTTGGAAGCGACGACGCATTCGAGTGGAATCATCGTGTCGCATTTCAGGTATTTAGAGCATGAACTTGCTGAGGAAATCGGCTTCCTCTTATGGCTGTATTGAACCTATTCGTTTTATAAGCCACATACCATCGGCTCGGGTCGAAGGGTCGGAAACGCCGCGTTGCCCCGAGCGGGATAGGCCCAGCGTCGTGCGAATTCGCACGCGCGAAGCTGGCCGTGCCGCCGTGGATTGAAGTGACGTTGCCATATTCGGAACGCAGCGTTCCTAAACGGCAGACTATCGGCCAGGATGCGACCTCGTTAGCTTATTTCAACTCTACGAGTGTTTGCCTTGGCTGCTGCTCATGTACGCACTTCGGACTCCGACAATAGAGTCGAATCGATTTAACGATCGTCCCCGTTCAGGCGCTCGGGCTACTGCCGTGGTGTGGTGACCGTTGCGTTTGGCCGACTTCGGTTCGGCGCAAACCTGCGACGGTAACGGGTTAGACTTTATTGGTGGCTTAGCTGACGCGCTGACGAACCGCGGGCATCACGACTATATGGGGGGAGCGGAATCGATGAGGTTCCGACGACGGTCGGCTCGCTATAACATGACAGCTTTGATCGTAATTTGCGCCATCACGCTTAGTGGCTGCGCGCGTCGGCCCGGGCCGTGGGTGCTCGCGCCCGTTCCGAGCGTCGGCGCTGCGAAACTTGTGAAAGTCTTTGTCGCGAGCACTCGTGCTGCGCAGCCTGAAGCGTCGGTACCTCTCGCCGAAGGTGGCGCTGCAACGCCGGCGTACTTCCGCTATGTGATCTCCATCCCTCCCACTCATAGGCCGACCGAGATTGAGTGGCCAACACACGCTCCTGACCCAGCTAGGCATTTTTCAGTCGTTTCGGCAGAGCGTCTCGATGAAGAGAGGTTCCTGGTCGAAATCGGGCAGGCTGCTGCTCGCGGTGATTCACTTGGCCGCGACGTCGGCATCTTCGTTCACGGTTACAACAATAGTTTTCAAGAGTCGCTGTTTCGGACGGCTCAGCTCGTTGCTGACTCGGATGCGGGTCGGTCCGCGGTTCTATTCTCCTGGCCGTCAAGGGCAGAACTCACCGGCTATATCGCCGACAAGGATGCGGTGACCCTCTCGCGTGACGCGCTCGCCCATCTTGTCACGCGGCTTGCGGCCGAGCGCGGGGTGAGGGGTGTCAAGCTCGTCGCGCATAGCATGGGGTCTTGGCTAACCATGGAAGTCGTTCGGCAAATTCGCATCGCGTCGGACGTTCGAACTATCGAGAAGCTCAACGATGTAACGCTCGCGGCGCCGGACATTGACACCGAGGTGTTCCTTCAGCAATTACGCGTCATTGGCCGCCTGCGCTCGCCCATCACAGTGCTTGTTTCCAAAGAAGACCAGGCTCTGTCGTTTTCCAGGTTTCTTGCGGGAGGGCAACTCCGGGCTGGGGCGGCGGACATCGACGACCCCCGCGTCATCTCAGGGGCAAGGACCGCGAATGTCCGCGTCGTCGATATATCCGGCCTTGCCACGTCGGCGGGAGCCGGCCATGACGGCTTCACGGCGTACTCTGCGATCTACGGCCGGCTTCAAACAAGCCGTGACGGGCTGATCGCTTCGGAGGTAGGTGCAGGGGTGTACGCCCTCGACGTAGCCGACAGGCTAAGGCCTTTGGACGCCCGGCTCGAGCATAGAGCCGCGGTCCCGTAGCGCTTCGAGCATGCACAGTCCGGAAACTTTGTCGGCGAAGCGGAAGCAGCGATCGTGGATCTTTAGTTCTTTAAGGCGCCGCGAGCGTGAACCCCGGCGCCATCCTGACCGCCGACGGTGGCGCAATCGCCTGGGACGCACTCAGCCCGTCCCTCCAAGGCTCGGCCTAACAGGGTCGGGCCTTAATACGGCGTCTCGCCGTCATAAACACCTTCTGCAATGTGACCGAACGCCATGCAGCGTTGGGTCCACAGTCGTCAGGGGATTAGAAGGACGCGGCCGAGGATCTTGTTGTCCTCGGCATGACGGTGAGCGGCGGCAGCCTGAGCTAATGGAAATCGCTTATCGATCGGCACGGTGAGCCTGCCTTGCGAGAGGTCAGCAAGCATCGTGTCGACAGTTCGACGTACTTCTGGACGTGACAGCACGGTTCCCATAAACACGCCAAGGATCGATTGATTGCGCTGCAGTGCTTGCCAGAGGTCAACCGTCAATGACCCCCCGCCCGCATTTCCTACGGACACCAGACTTCCTTCATCGCGGAGCGCTGCGAGAGAAGTCGCCAAGGTGGCGCCGACCGGATCGACCACCAGGTCGACGCCGCGATTGTTGGTGAGATCACGAACCACATCGGCGACGGATTCGCGGTTGTGGTCGATGACACTCGAGGCGCCGAGCTCGATCAGCCCCCTGGCACGATTCTCGCCGCTTGCGACGGCAATCACAGTCGCTCCGGCTTGATGGGCAAGCTGCACCGCTGCGATCCCGACGCCCCCTGCTGCACCTTGAACCAAGACAGTGCTTCCGCTTGAAAGCCGTCCTCGTGCAAACAGGCAATGGTGGGCCGTCCCAAAGCCAATCGGGATTGCTGCGGCTTCCGCAATGTCTGCGCGTGCAGGTAAAATCCAGGTCTGTTGCGCCGACACCGCGCGGAGTTGCGCGTGAGAACCACTCAGCCCCCAGGATGTGACCCGATCGCCAATCTTGCGATTCGTGACTTCGTTGCCGATCGCTACCACGGTCCCGGCTGCGGCATAACCGACAATGTATGCAGGATGCGCCGGCAGGGAACTGCGACGGTTGATCACGTCGCCGCCCTCAAGGGAAATAGCTTCCACGTGAATCAGGATGTCTCCAGAGCCAATCTCTGGATCCGGGGCGTCGGAATAACGAAGAACTTCTGGCGGCCCATTTTCGATCATACACTGCAGCTTTCATCGCTACTCCTTCTGCTTGAGGCGGATCGGGACAATTGCTGCTGCTTCGGAGCCTGATGGGCCGTGCAGCGCCTATACCACAACAACTGCCACCGCACATTTTGCTACGCTAGTGTTGACGGGCGCCCGTCTGTGTCGCAGAAGGTGGAACGCAACTGACTTTCGTGTATTGCCGGGAGGCATATCCATCTCCGATGACTCTCGTTCACGCTCAGCGCTGATCCGCCAGTAATGCTCGTGCTGACCGTGCTTCGTGAGCCGCGCCGCTTCAACGCGATCAAGCGCCGCTGGACGGCATTACCCAGCGCGTACTGACCCAGACGCTGCGGAAACTCGAGCGCAACGGTATGGTGAAACGCACGGTTATCGACGGTCCTGGCCTCGGCGTCGAGTGTGCACTCACCCCACTCGGCCGCTCGCTCCAGAGACCGTTCGCGCACCATTGGACGGTCGATCACATGGATGACAAAGTTGACCAACAACGGATGTATGATCTGATGGAGTGAGGCCTAAAATACATATGAGTTTTATAGAACTCTTTAATTGTTTGACATTGGTTCGGAACGCCCGCCTATTGGCCAACCACGCGGAATTGGTTTCTGCGCGCGTGATTTTATCTCACGTTCCGGCGTTTGGCTCGCATGCACATGCTCCACAGCATCTTCTTATCGACAGCTGGCGCCTCGCCTTTCAGCTCGTCTGTCTGTGTCCCTCCGCGCACCGACCGAAAATATACGTCTGACCGCGCCCGCTTTGGTTGCGCGGCAATCGTGGCAGCGCTACAGGCGCACTGTTGCGCCGCCGGTTACGTCCGGGGCCACCACATCGGAAGACTGATCGAGAACCACTCGGACTTTTTGGTTCACTGGTTGGCGCTGAACGGCATCGGCGCATCGATCATGCCGATCAATCCCGCGTACCGCGCCTCGAGCACATGATCCGCTGCGCCGACATAAACATATCGGCTGCGGAAGTCGAAAGCGTCGACAACCTGGCTCTTTCGGCAGTTGCGGCCAAGCCGTATTTAGTTTCTGCGCGAGCGCATTGGCCTACGGCAAACTGCCGGCGTGGATCGCCTATATCGATGCGCCGCCGATGACACTAACACAAGATCCAGAAGCACGCGCTCCGAGCAGCCAGGATCCGGCCTCATGGCCGAAAATTTTCGATTTGCGCTCCACAACAAAAAAAAGCCAAACAGGCCTGAACGACACCTGGGAGGAAACCATGAAGAACATCCTGAACTTATTTACCCTCGTCTGCGTCGCAACGCTGATCACGACATCGGCGCATGCACAAATATCGGACGACAGCGTCAAGATCGGCGTGCTGACTGATCTGAGTGGCGTTTACGCCGATGCCGCCGGTCCGTTGTCGGTAGAAGCCGTTCGGATGGCGATCGCGGATTTCGGCGACAAGGTCGCCGGCAAGCCGATCGTCATGGTGGATGCCGACCACCAGAACAAGGCGGACGTCGGTGCTGCCATCGCGCGGCGCTGGTACGAAAATGAAAAGGTTGACGTCATCGTCGACCTCGTCAACTCGGCCGTGGCCTTTGCCGTGCTGGAACTAGCCAAGCAGAAAAACAAGGCTATTTTGGTTGCTTCCGCAGGTTCGTCGGATCTTACCGGCAAAGCCTGTTCGCCAAATTCGGTACAATGGATCTATAACACCTACGCACTCGCCAATAGCACGGCGCGGGCGCTCGTCATGGAGGGCGCCAAGAGTTGGTATTTCTTGACCGTCGATTACGCTTTCGGACATGCGTTGCGCAATGATGCGGCCAGGACGGTGGAAAGACTCGGCGGCGCTATCGCCGGTGAAGTTCGCTATCCCCTCAACAGTATGGACTTCTCGTCCTATATCCTGCAGGCGCAAAACTCCAAGGCCGACGTCGTCGCGTTCGCCAACACTGGCGGCGACCTCGCAAACTCGATCCGGCAGGCTCAGGAATTCGGACTCACCAAAGGCAAGCAGCGCCTGGCGGTGTTCTTGATGCAGAGCAGCGATATCCACGCTATTGGATTGCAGGCAGCGCAAGGGCTGCTGGTGACAACCGGCTTCTATTGGGATCTCGACGACCAAACGCGGGCCTTCGCCAAGAAGTTCATGGACAAGACCGGCAAGCGACCGAATATGGTTCATGCCGGGCTTTACTCAGCGGTGACCAATTATCTCAAGGCCATCGAAAAGTCCGGCACTGACGACGGCCCGAAGGTGATCGCGCAATTGAAGTCGATGCCTATCGAGGATTTCTTCGCCCGCAACGCGTCGCTGCGCGAAGACGGCCAGTTGATCCATGACATGTATCTGGTGCAGGCCAAGTCGCCCGCCGAATCGAAGGGGGCATGGGACTACGAAAAGCTGGTTCAGGTGATCCCCGGCAAAGATGCTTTTGTGACGCCGGAAGAAAGCGCCTGCCCGCTGTTCAAGAAGTAACGCACTTGCGCGTGAGATAGCCCAGATGACAGATATGAACGACGCCACGCCGTATATCTGGACGCCGCCATCGGAACTGGCGGCGGCAAGCAATTTGACGGCGTTTCTGCGTGCCACCGGACAAAGCGATTATGACGAACTCGCGTTACGAGCCGAAGCCGATCCCGCATGGCTGATGCAGGAAGTCTTCAAGTTCTGCGATGTGAGATTTTACCGCAACTACGACCAGATGCTGGATGTTTCCAGCGGTCAGGCGTGGGCGCGCTGGTGCGTCGGCGGCACCACCAATATCGTGCTAAATTGCCTCGACAAGCATCGCGACACCGCGGTGTGGGACCAGACTTTCCTCGTCTGGGAAGGCGAAGACAAGCGTGAACGCCGCTCGCTGAGCTACCGTGAATTCGACCGCGAAGTCGGGCGGTTGGCGCAGGGGCTCCACGATATCGGAATCGGACGCGGCGACGTGGTCGCAATCTACATGCCGAACCTGCCGGAGACGTTCGTCGCGTTCTTTGCCATCCTGAAACTCGGCGCGATCGTCATGCCGCTGTTCTCCGGGTTCGGCCATGCGCCGATTCAAACCCGCTTGAATCATGGAGAAGCAAAGGCCGTCATCACCGCTGACGGCACATGGCGGCGCGGCGCTCCGGGGCCGCTCAAATCTGTGCTCGACATCGCCCTGGAGGCCTCGCCGACCGTAAAAAACGTGATCGTCGCGCGTCGCAGCAGTCTTGCGATCGACACGCCAATGCGGAAGGACCGGGACCTCTGGTGGGATGATGCCGTCGCCGGCAAGGGCGCCATGATTGAAACTGCCGAGATGCAGGCGGAAGACCCGGCGATCCTGCTCTACACCTCAGGTACGTCAGGCGAACCGAAGGGATGCGTTTGGAACCATATCGGGTTCATCGGCTCGATGGTGACCCGCGATATGATCATCTGCAGCGACTTCAAATCGACGGATCGGTTTTTCTTTTTCAGCGATATAGGCTGGATGGTCGGCTCGATGTGCGCCTGCGTCCCGAGTTTCGCCGGTGGCAGCTTGCTGGTAGTCGAAGGTACTCCGGACTATCCGGATGCGGGACGGTTCTGGCGATTGATCGCCGAGCATCGGGTGACCTACCTTGGTGTGTCGCCGACGATCGTGCGCAGTTTGATGCGTTACGGGCTCGAAGTCGAATCCTACGATCTTTCCAGCCTGCGGATGACGGCCTCCGGCGGCGAAGCGTGGACCACAGCGCCTTGGCTGTGGTTCTTCGAGCACGTTTGCAAGAAGAAGATCCCGATCATCAACATGTCAGGCGGCACCGAAGTCGGTGGCTGCATCTTCACGGGAACACCCAATCACCCGATGAACCCGGGCTCTTTCGCGCGACCCGCGCTAGGCGTGGGCGCCGACATCGTCGATTTGACGGGGCGGCGCGTTCCCGATGGGACGGTCGGCGAACTGGTTCTGCGGCATTCCTCGATTGGACTGACCAAGAGCCTGTGGAGGGCCGATGCGCGCTATATCGAAAGCTACTGGAGCACACTGCCCGGATTGTGGGTTCACGGCGATTTCGCGATGCGTGGCCGGGACGGACTCTACTACATTCTCGGCCGCTCCGACGACACCATCAAGGTCGCCGGCAAGCGCACCGGGCCGTCGGAACTCGAAGGCATTCTGATCGCGACCGGCAAGCTTGCGGAAGCCGCCGTGTTCGGCATTCCGCATCCGGTCAAGGGCTCGGCCATCGTGTGTGCCTGCGTGCCGATGCTGGGCGTCGTGGGCGATCGCAGCCTCGAAAACCAACTGTCGTCGGCCATCGTCGCAGAAATGGGCGCATCTTATCGCCCCGAAATGATTCTGTTCGTCGATGATCTGCCACGCACCCGCAATTTGAAGATCATGCGCCGCGTGTTGCGTGCCGTGTTCGAGGACAAGGATCCCGGCGACCTCTCAGCGTTGGCTAATCCCGAGGCTGTCGACCGGCTGCGCGAAAAATTGGCCGCCATGTGAACCGCCGCGGACTGTTTCGAACAGATGTTGGGATTGGGATTTGATCGCATACTGCAAGCGTTCAGTCACACGCCATATCAAGCGGCGCAAACGACAAGAAATCGCCTTTGGGAATCGACCAAGGGTGACTGACGAACTCGCACGGTCTTCCTCTATTGAAGATTGGGCGGCATCGCCTTCCGAAATCGACCTCAATAGGAACCGTTGGCCATGAAGAACAATCGCAATCGTCAGGTCATTCTGAAATCCCGGCCGGCCGATATTCCGCAGGCCGACGATTTCGAGATCATCGAGACTGACGTTCCCGATCTGCTCGACGGACAGATCCTGATACAAAACGTTTTTCTTTCAGTCGAACCCGCTATGCGCGGCTGGGTCAGTAACGTCGCCAATTATTCGGAGCCCGTGCGCATCGGCGAAGTGATGCGCTCATTCGCCGCCGGCGAAGTGCTACAGTCAGGACATCCCGACTTCAAGCCGGGCGACAAGGTGATGGGCATGTTCGGGTGGCAGGAATTCGCGGTCGTCGGACCTGCCGCTGTCACGCGAAAGATCCGGGAAGACGACCTGCCGCTTTCGCTCTCGCTCGGCGTCACCGGTCTCAACGGGATAACCGCCTATTTCGGGCTGCTGGACATCGGCCAGCCGCGCCCTGGCGATACGGTAGTGGTGTCGACCGCGGCCGGAGCGGTGGGGTCGGCGGTTGGCCAAATCGCGAAGCTTTCGGGTTGCCAAACGGTCGGCATCGCCGGCGGACCGGCGAAGGTCGCCCAGTGCCGTGAGCTGTTCGGCTATGACGAGGCGTACGATTACAAGAGCGACGATCTGGACTCCGCGCTCGGCAAGGCTTGCCCGCGGGGGATCGATCTCTATTTCGACAATACCGGTGGCGTCATCAGCGACATCGTACTTGGGCGTCTTGCCGTCGGCGCGCGCGTGGTGATTTGCGGAACTGCTTCGTTCTCGACTTGGGATCCTTGGCCAAACGGTCCGCGCGTCGAGCGTCACTTGCTGGTCAAGCGCGCACGCATGCAGGGTTTCGTCATCTTCGACTACGCACCTCGGTACGAAGAGGCCGTTTCTCGTCTAGCACAATGGGTTCGCGATGGACGGTTGCGCTATTCCGAAGACATACAGAACGGCATCGAACACGCGCCGGGCGCGATCGCCGGACTCTACCGAGGCGAGAATACCGGCAAGCGGCTCATCAAGATCCGCTGAAGACGGTTTCGCAACTCTTCAAGAGCTTCGACTGCAAGCCGGCTTCACGCTCATGCGAAATTCGCAGGGCGACGTTCTGCCGTTGTCCTGACGCCCTCCTTGAAATCCTCGGTCTGCCGAAGCACGATTGCTCCGTCAACTCATAGTCGGTCGCCGTGGCCACCCGTTCGGCAAGGCCGGTGCGCATGGTGGTCCCGCGTCGAGATAAGCGCGACCGCGCGCATTCAGCGATCTGGTCGGCCAGATCGCGGCCGACCTTACGGCGCACAACGCTTTGCCGTGCGCTGCGAGAACGACGGCACGACCATTGTCATCGGCATCCAGCCGCTCCAGAGCGTCGGCGATCTGCTGGATCAACGATAAGTCGAAGAAATTCAGCGGCGGCCGGCGAACTTCGATGAGCGCGACGTGTCCTGCGAGGGATTCAACATGGTATTACTCGCAGCGGCCATGAGCGGCTCCTCAGAATTCTGATGTCAGCGTAGCCCGAGCCCGCGCGCGATGATTCCGCGCAGAACCTCAGTGGTGCCGCCCTGAATCGTGAGCTTGGGGGCAATCTTGAGGTTGAAGGCGAGGCACTCATCAAGGGTAGCGAGGTTGCTGGCTTCGGGATCGACGAAGGCGGCGAGATCGCGCACCGTGTGTGGCAACCGCTGCTCCCAAATCGTTCCCATGTCCTTGACGATGGCTGCTTCGACCACCGGCTCCCTACCGGCTTCGAGCATTCCGGCGACAGAGACCGACATGCGCCGTAGCGTGTGGAGTTGCGCCACCAGTCGCCCCAGACCTTCCGCCGCGCGGATATCAGGATCCGGTCCGAGCGAGCGAACCAGTTCGGTCAGAACCGCGTAGGTTTCGAGAAAGCGTTCAGGCCCGCTGCGCTCGTAGGCGAGTTCGCTGGTTGCCTGCTTCCAGGCGCCGTCGATCTCACCAAGCAGGTTGCCTTCAGGAACGAACGCATTCTGAAACACCACTTCGTTGAACTCGCGCTGCCCAGACATCTGGCGAATGACGTTGCAGGTAATGCCTGGCGTTTTCATATCCACCAGGAACGACGTCAGGCCATGCCGCCTGTTTTCCTTGGTGGGCGCCGAGGTCCGGAATAGGCCGATCATGTAGTCGGACACGTTGGCGTTGCTGGTCCAGATCTTGGTGCCGTTGATCAGCCAGCCGCCATCGGTCTTGGTGGCCTTGGATTTGGCCGCAAACAGGTCCGATCCCGAACCGGGCTCGCTCATGCCGATACAGAAGCTGGCCTCGCCGCGGATGATCCGGGGCAGGATGGACTGCTTGATTTGCTCTGATGCGTAGCGGATCAGCGTCGGGCCGCTCTGCCGGTCAGCGACGAAGAACGGACGAACCGGCGCGTTGGCTACGCACATCTCTTCGGTCACCACGTAGCGCTCCAGAAAGCTGCGTTCCTGACCGCCGTATCTCTTCGGCCAGGTCATCCCGATCCAGCCGCGCTGGCCGACGCGCCGGCTAAACGCCTTGGCGCCTTCTCCTTCGGCGCTTCCCGATCTCAGGGGATCAAAGGTCCCGGCCGAAACCTCGTCTGCAAGGAATGCGCGGACTTCGCGACGCAACTCCTGGCAATGCTCCGGCAGCCGGATGGGATCGAATCGCAATGCTGTTGTCATGGTCTTGGCGCCTAAATCCGGTCAACGCGATGCGATCAGCGGCCACAGTTCATCGGCGCCGCGCCTGCCGATCCACCAGCCGAGTTCGGAGGACCAGTAGCTCTCGCTTCCAAAATCATCCCGCCACGCCAGAGCGCGCAATGTCAGGCGATGCAGTACATGCTCGGCCGTGAAGCCGATGGCGCCGTGTACCTGATGCGCGATCGACGCGCCCTTGTCGGCGGCCTCGCCGCAGCGAATCTTTGCCGATGCCACCTCAAGCAAGATGCCGTCCGTATCGCGCGGATCCGCGCTCATCGCATCGGCCGCAGAAGTCGCCGCAGTGACCGCGGCGGCGACCTCGCCACCTAGTCGCGCGAGATTATGCTGCACCGCTTGATATTTTGAGATGGTTCGCTCGAAGGCAACGCGTTCCGTCGAATAACGCACGGACAACTCCAGCATCGCCTCCAGCGCCCCGCTGATCTGTTGGCTGCGCACGGCGCTGCCCATCAAGAAAAGGGAGGTCGGATCGAACCCGTTTGGCGCAGTCGCAATAGCGACCGGCAGCACGCCAGCAACAGAAACAGTATCCGCCGCGTCGCCTGCAAGGTTCTCGAAGCGATCAATGCGGCACAGCGAGGCATCCACCAAAGCGATCCTGACTCCTGCAGCGCTCTTGGCGAGAACGGCAAAATGAGCGGCATCGCGCGCGAACGGGATGCGCCTCGCCTGTCCGGTCAATCGTCCCTCGGCGTCCAGTCCGATCAGTTCACGCGGGCCGCCGGGCAACACCGTCATCATTCCCTCCGGCGCGACGATTCCGCCCTGCGACAACAGCCACCCCGCAAGCATGGTCTCCGCCAGCGGCACCGCAAGAGCTGACCTTCCGGCTGCGCGCAGCACGGCAAAGCCGTCGATCAGGCTCGCGCCTGAACCGCCGTGCTGCTCTAACACCCACGCCAACGGCAGACCGGCCTCGGCAAGGGCGCGCCACAACGGCGCCTTCCACGCATCGCCCTGAGCGTGCGCAACTTCTTGCAGATCCGCCAGGTCGGCGAAGATCCGCTCGGCGGTGGAAACGACGATATTGTCTTCATCTGACATGGAGGCTCCTGACTTGGACGGAACGTAACTCGAGCGGGACAACGGCCTATTCGGTTTGGGCATTCCGATCGTCCGCTCGATTCTAGGCTTGCGATCTCCTCTGGCGACAGCTTGAGCATGCCGGCAAGATCGATCGAGAAATCCACCGAAAGCAGAATGGCGAATACCTTTGCACACCCGCGAAAATCGCCGATTGCGACACAATCAATCGCTCAAGTGAAACTTGATCGCATCACGCATCACGGCCGCAAATGCCTTCTCTTGCGAGACAAGCGCGTCGGTCAGGCCAGCAACGCAAATGGCGAGAGGCTCGCTGGATTCAGCTACTCGCGGGAGAGCCATAGCCACCACGCCGGCGCCTGGCGTCACCAGACTAAGCGACAATGCATGGCCCTGCTTTCGCACCTTGCCGAGCTCGACCAGCAACGCCTTGATATCGACCTGCTTCTCGGGATGCATTTCATAGGAGTTGAGCAGCTTGACCAGACGGCGGACCTCCTTGTTGGAATACTTAGACAGCAGCGCATAGCCCAATCCGGACTTTGCCAGCGGGCGAAGCGTTCCGGAGCGCACATGCAAGCGCATGGGAACCTTGGACTGGATGACGTGGATATATTGCGCGGCCAGACCGTTGCGCAGGCCGACCATGACGGTCTCCCCGGTCTTTGCCGACAAATCCTCCATCAGGTTGATCAAGCGCCCACGGCGGAACAGAACGGGGCTGAGCCAGTGGCCCAGCATCGAGATCCGCGCCGTCGGGACGTAGGTTCGGCGGCCGGCGTCATAATGCAGATAGCCAAGCGCGGTCATCGTCCGCATCAGAGCGGACGTGCTCGACTGCGGAAAATGCAACGCGGCAGCCACGTCAATAACCGATGCGGCGGACTGATGCTCCTCGAAAAACTCAAGAACCTCGAACACGCGCTTCGCTGACTTGACCGTGCTGTCGATCTTCTGATCTGGCGGCACTAGACTCTGCGTAACCTTGGGAATGTCGCGACGCAATTCAGGTGTCAAACCGCGCGTGGGCGCCCGTGTGGCAGGCTCATTCCTTTTCACGATCGCCATCTCCGTTACTTGCCCTGCTGTCAAACCCGACTCTTGAGCCACCAGCTACCATACTGGTCGGGGCGGCCGGCCCACTCGGGATCGCAACCCAGTTGAAAGCGCCGCCTGCACCGGCCAGCGACCTTCTCGGCCAAGCGCAATCATGGTCGCCTTTCCGTCTCGCAGTGTGGATTCGACGTATTCGGGTTCACGAATGAGGCCTACGGCAATCGATGGACTTTCCTCCTCGCACAGGATGCGTGCGGCGTTGGCCACATTGAAGCCCGACGCTCGCCAGACCATAGAGCGGCCCCGCAGCAGCTTCATGTCGCCGGACGAGCAATCGATCCGATCGATGCCGATTTTCTCAAGCTCGATTGCGAATGCTAAGGAGTCCTGGATCCGCCAGCCAATATCGACGCCATCGACCGACGATATCCGCACCAGCGCTGGGAGATGATATGGCCAAGACATTCCACACGATACCCGTTCGCAAATAATGGCGTCAAATTAGAAAAGCGTTCTCAAGAAACTCATATGCAGTTTGAGGCGACATTTTGGGTGAATACCCATTGACGCCGTCAGAAATTCGCAGCATCGGTGCGTTCCCTGACGTGATGAGACGCTCGGCGTTAGCGGTGGTTGTTCAAAGCAAACGGAGAGAGCCAGATGAACGACGAGACGTTGGCGGCCGGCCTCGAGAATCGATACGCCAAGTACGCGCGGCTTCAGTTCGACTGGCCGCAGCCGCGCGTCCTACGGGTTACCATGTCGAACGGCAAGGTGAACTCCGCCGATGAGAAAATGCACGGCGAGCTCGGCATGATCTGGCGGGATATCGACAGCGATCCGGGCGTCTCGGCCGTTATCCTGACCGGTGCGGGCAATGCCTTCTCGGCGGGCGGCGATTTCGCGATGATGGAGCGCATCATCGAAGATCATGACACGCGGATCCGTAACTGGAAGGAAGCCCGAGACATCGTCTACAACGTCATCAACTGCTCCAAGCCCATCGTGAGTGCAATCAGGGGGCCGGCGGTCGGTGCCGGCCTCGCTTGCGGCTTGCTGGCAGACGTCTCCATCGCCACCAAGACGGCGCGCATCATTGACGGGCATACGAAGCTAGGCTTGGCAGCGGGTGATCATGCGGCGATTGTGTGGCCGCTGTTGTGCGGAATGGCGAAGGCAAAATACTATCTGTTGCTGTGCGATCAGCTTTTAGGCGAAGAGGCGGAGCGGATCGGTGTCGTATCGATGTGCTGCGAGGACGCTGAACTGGACGCAAAAGCGATCGAAGTTGCCGGCCGTCTTGCTGCAGGACCGCCGAGTGCCATTCGCTGGACGAAATACGCGCTCAACAATTGGCTCCGGCAGGCCGGGCCGACATTCGATGCTTCGTTGGCGCTTGAATTCATGGGATTTACAGGACCGGAAGTGAAGGAAGGCCTTGCGGCTCTCGTGGAAAAGAGACCGCCGGCATTTCAACCGGACTGTCCGCTCTAAGAAGACAAGGACTATCGCGTTCTGTCGCTCCCCCTGAGCCTATGCCCATTTCATTAAATGCACCGGCGTCATCAAGAACGACGTCGGCGCGGTGGTCGAGCTGCGCTGTACCTAGGATTGCGCGACCCGCGGCGGCAACGCGCCGGGCGGACGCAAGGTCAAGGCCACCATGCATTGGCTGCTGGCGGCCCAGTCGCACCTGGCCGAAATCCGCGTTTACAATCGGTGTTCGCCAAGCCGAGCCCCGAGCCGGCAATTTTGCCCCCGACATCAATCCGCAGTCAATGGAAGTGCTGTCCGACGCGCGGATCGAGGCCAGCGTGGTCGAAAGCAATTCGAACGAGGTGATGAAGTTCGAGCGGAAGGGCTATTTCGTGCGCAACAGGCAATCGACATCGCAAAAGCTGGTGTTCAACCGTACTGTCGGCCTACGCGACACCTTTGCCAAGGAATACGCCAGGGGCTGAAGCCCGTTCAAAACGATTGGATATTCGATGCCACATGCTGCCGACGACATCGCATCCGACATCATCGCGAAATGGGCCGCGGCTTTCAGCAGACTGGACGCCGACGCGCTTTCCTCGCTTTATTCGAAGCACGCGCTGTTCTTCGGCTCGAACCCGAAACTGTATCGCGGGAGAGACGGTGTTGCGGCCTACTTCAAGGGATTGCCGCGGTGGCGGACATCTACCGTTCAATTCAGCGACGTCGTCTTCGAACAGGTCGGCCCCGATCTGGTCAATGTCGCCGGCACGGCGTCGTTTGACGTTGATCAAGGTGCGATAAAACTATCGCTCAAGATCACCTGGGTGATCGCCCGCGAGGACGGCGACTGGAAAATCGTCAGCCATCACGTCTCGTCGAAGGCGCCCTTGATTTAACAAGTGCAGGGCCATCATGGAGGGAGCGCTTGACAGAAATGCTGCGCTCGCACGTGAATCGCGCGATATCCCAATTGCCCTTGCCCCCGTGGAGTCGCCCGCCGAAGAGCAGGTGAGGAGTTTAGGGCGGGCCCTGCTGAATTTCGTGCTGGCTGTGGTCTGACCGCCATTGACGATTTGCAGCCCTCTCACCGACTTGATGCCGAACTGACCGTTCCCATGATCCTCTACTTCCATCGCATCAACAGTTGCAACGATGCCGTTGTTATGGGCGAGGAAGCGATGAGGGAGTTCGCGGATGGTGGTCCTGAGGCCGGCGTTGACGCTCTTGCGACCGCGAAGCCCGAGAAACGCTCGCACATTCAATTCAAGCAGCCGGGTACCATATTTCTCGTAGACATCAGCGAGCAGCGCGCCCGGAATAGAAGCGAGATATGCCTCATAGTCCGCACTTCCCGAGGATGCTTTAAGACAAGGGAGGGGGCCGCCGAAGCCAAGTCCACCCCGGCCCGTCATCGCCGGACTCGGCAGTAGGAAAGGCGACAGGCTTCGCCGAAGGCGCAGAGGCGACAACGACGTCACCGGTAGCCGGGGCGGCCGCGCAAGCACAGCAAGCGGCGGACACCACGGCCAAGACGGTGTCGCGCGGTGCCTCTTCGGTGCTCTGGCTCTTCTGCTTGGTGCTCTGGCAGCGTTTTTTGCAGGCCAGGTCAGTGCGGTAACGCCGACGGTGACGCGTGGACCAGTACGGTCATTCACTTGAAATATGTGGAGAAGACTGTCTAGCCCACATTGGAAGGCGGCCACCGGTCAGGCCGGAAGTACCCACCAGTCCTAGCCGGGCGGGAAATCAGGGCTGCTGCTCGCCCCGCCAATTGCGGTCCTTGAGTTCCGGAACAAGTCCGCGCCTTGCGAGACTGCTTTCTCTTGACCAGCTTCTAGTTCATTTGCCGACCGCAAGGCCCAGCGGCTTGCCGCACGGGCCTGTCGGGTGCACTTTCGCGCTCATGGGCACCAAGTCACGAGAAGCATCTTCGGCCAACAGTCGCGCCGCAAGCACCGGGGGGCTCATTTCCGGCGATGGCTTTGGGCAGGACGTCGCACTGCTCGTCCAAATCCGAATGCGGTTTTTGGCTTTTCACGACCTGTTCCAGCTCAAGCGCCGCGATAGCAAGCTCATCACCTAAATGCTTAAACAGCTCGCGTTGACGTGGATCGGTCGCCGACATGCCGAGGTCGGCACAGTGCTTCGCATCAGCTCGAAGTTGGTGCCACTTTCCGGTGAGGTCCTTCATGGCTCATGTCCTCGGTTTGGCGTCGTTCTTGGCGATTGAGCGCGATGGCGCACTGCAGAGCCTTCGCCCAGCGGCCGTGTCCGACACCTTTTTTCGAAGAGCAAGCAGCTGAGCCCTTTCCTGTTCCAGCCTATCCACCACGATAATCACGATTTGAAAGTCCTCTTTAGAACCGCCTTCGATCGAAAAACCCATGCACGCCTCCACTCGGGAAAAAGTAGCATCACCTCATCCGAGCAGCGAGTCCACTTACCTGTGTTAAGCCGAAGCGAGATTTATTCTCCTTTCGGACATAGACAGTCTTTCTGAGCAAAATCCGATGAGTCGGTTCCCTCGGCTTGAATGCCCGCAAATCGAGCCGGCGAGATTGATAGATCGTCGTACCAGCGACGCGGCGGACCGCTACCGCCATCCAGTCCCGCAACAGTCCCTTGTCCTTTTTGGAAAACGCCCCCGGCGTCTAAGATAGTCGAGCCTGTCATCGGGATGGCAACGCTCAAAATCCTCTCGGATCAGCGACTCCACGTAAATCCGTTCCTCCTCATTGATTGGGGAAGACCGGAATAGAAACCGGTTGGCATCGCTGACCTCCGATATTCGATTTCGGCTTAATTTGCTGTTTCAATTATCCTTCCGTGCTGTGGATGGTATTTCTGATCCGTATCCGCTGGTGGGGCCGAACGGGCGGCGAGCGTCGACAGCCGTCCGTTGGACGCGGCGTGCTCTCGGAGCATCTTTTGGTAGAGCCTCACGTAATCCGTTGACATACGGGCGGCGGAGAAGCGCTCCTCGAAGCGCGCACGGATCGCCTTGCGATCGAGGGCCAGCAGGCCCGGAATGGCGCGCACCGCCTCCTCCACGTCAGACACGATCCGGCCGGTCAGTCCGTCCTCGACGATCTCAGGGACCGACCCATGGCGGAAGGCAAGCACCGGAGTACCACATGCCATGGCTTCGATCATCACCAGACCGAACGGTTCGGGCCAGTCGATCGGGAACAGCAATGCGGCAGCCTGGCCGAGAAAGTCGTTCTTTGTGTTTTCGTTGATCTCGCCGACAAATCCCACTCCGCCTCCTTGCAGCATCGGTGCGATAACGTCGCGGAAATAGCTGTCGTCTGCTTTATCAACCTTTGCCGCGATTTTGAGTGGAAGGCCGATCGCTCGGGCAATCGCGATAGCACGATCGGGCCGTTTCTCCGGTGAGATGCGCCCAAGAAATGCGAGATAGCCGCCTTTCGGTTCGAAATTAGGCGTCAGTAGATCGAGCGGCAGGCCATGATGAACTGTCGCGACAAAGTTTGCGTTTGGCAGCGGCATGCGCTGCGCATTTGAAATCGATACCAGCGGCATGTCCGCGAACCGCCGGTAGAAAGGCATATGGTCGGCGAGGTCCTGCCTGCCGTGAAGGGTGGTTAGCGTGCGAGCACGCTCCGGGCGAAACTGCGGAAAGTGCAGGTAGTCGATATGGAAGTGGAGGAGGTCGAAGTCGTCGGCGCGCTCTCTCACCTTGTCGAGCATGATCATGTGGTGGGGTACAGCGTCGCGGACGCCCGGCTCGAGGCGTAGGGCGCGCGGCGTGCAGGGTACAAGTTCGGCAGAGGTGATGGAATCTTCGCTGGCGAACAGTGTCACCTGGTGTCCCTGCCGAACCAACTCCTCCGTCAGGTATGAGACGACCCGCTCCGTTCCTCCATAGAGCCGCGGCGGCACGCTCTCGTACAGCGGGGCAATCTGAGCAATCCTCATTTTTCAGTCCGTCCTTCGTTACTCTGAGCCGGCGTTGCCTGAGGCCCTCATGTGTTCACGAGCTTGGCCGCACATCGCCAGAGGTGCAGCGGCCGCGGATGTCTACTGAGACTCCGATGATTCAGTGACATTGCTTTGACTTCTGAGTTGAGCAAGCTCCTCCGCCAGTCTGTGCTCGACCAACCGCCGCTCGTTTTCCGTCAAATGCGTTGCGAGCAATCGGCGATACCGCCGCACATTGGCCGCACTGCTCCACCGTGACTTCGCCGAGATAGCGATGCGGGGCTGGCGATTTCTCGCTGCTTGCTGCGCTTGTGCGGTGAATCTTACCGCAGCGGCGCCGCCCCTTTTCTCCTCTTCGTCGAGCTGCCGCAACGCAGCGAGGATATCCTCAAGATGCATGGGAGCAGCAAGCCCGGGGATCTTGCGAAGGGCTGGGCAGGAATCGACGGTGTACAGGTCCGAAGCCCAGGAGGAGAGAATGACCCGTTTCTCAGGAGGCGACAGCACCTCATCATTCAGGACATCGGCTGGCGAACTATAGTGAGATACAGGATGAAATGGGGCATCTACACTGCCCGTCAAACGATCAGGCCTGCTCATGTCTTGCTCTCCTCTTGCTCCTTTCTGCAGGTTGGTGGCGGACGGCGGCGCGGGCGCCGCCGTCCTGGGCACGTCAGTTGCTGGTGTTGATGGCGATCCGTTTGACGCCCTGGCTGGCTTGCTCGGTTTTCGGCAGGCTCACCGTGAGGACGCCATTGCGGAAGTTGGCTTCGGCCTTGTCTTCCTGGACGCCATCGAGCGGGATACGACGCGCAAACGAGCCATAGTAGCGTTCGCTGTAGCGCCCGCCATTGTCGTGTTCGGCCTTTTTCTCGCCGCGGATCGACAGGACGCCGTTTGCGATTTCGACCTGGACGTCCTTTTCGCTCAGTCCCGGAAGCTCGGCGGAAATCGTCACGGCCTTGTCGGTTTCGCTGAGCTCGATGCGCGGCCAGCCAAACTGGCCTTCGATCAGCGGGGACCCGGGCCGGCCGACGCTGCCGATGCTGCCAAACCCGCGGAAGACGTCGTCGAAAAGTCGATTCATCTCACGGTGAAACGTCAGAAACGGATCGTAAGCCTCGCCCGTCGTGAGCTGCTGGTTCTTGTTCCACGGAATTAGATCGCGCATTGTCATGTTGGACTCCTCTCTGTCAAATACGCCGGGTGGCGCGGATGCCGCACCATGCGCACCAATGTCGTTGGACACGGATGGCGTCAGGCCGCCTGCTTGTGGGTGATCTGCTCGGTGCCGCCGATCGGAATGCGGCGGGGCTTCATCGTCTCGGGCAGCTCGCGGACGAGCTCGATCCGCAGCAGTCCGTTGTCGAACGCTGCCGTCTTCACCCGCACATAATCGGCAAGATTGAACTGCCGCTTGAAACCCTTGGTCGGGATGCCGCGATAGAAATAATCGCGTTTCGCCTCGTCGGCCTTGCGGCCCTCGACGGTGAGCACGTTCTGCTCGGCCGTGATCGCGATCTCGTCCGGGCTGAAACCGGCGAGCGCAAGCGTGATCTGATAGTGATCTTCGCCCAGCCGTTCGATGTTGTAGGGTGGATAGTGTTCCTCGACGGTCCGTTGCGTCTCGTCGAGCAGGTCGAAGATGCGATCGAACCCGACGGTCGACCGCCACAGGGGAGTGAAATCGACGTTCCTCATAGCCAAGTCCTCCTAAGAGCAAGATGGATACGAAGGAGCGCAGGACACCGGTCCGGCGCCGAGTTCAGTCCGCCGGACCCGATCTGGCATCCGGCGCCGCAGCCTTGCGGCAAAACAGAACTACGAAAAACAACTATGGTTTCAAGGGCGCCTCCCGAAATTTTTGCTGCTCCCAGCTTGGGCGGCCAGATGCTCCAGCTCAGCCTCGGCCTCGCTGGCGAGACGAATCAACCGGCGGCGCTCCTCAGCGGATAGGCCGCTTCCCTTCAGCAAGCTATGGCAATGCGCGATCACCCGCCGGTCGCTCTCGATCAGGAACGCGCGCGCGGCGTCGGGCAGGTGTGAATCGGAGCGCTCGGAAATCTGCTGACGGTGTGCCAATTCGAACATGGTTGCCCTCAGTAGCAGCAGGCGCGACCCATGCAGCGCGGATCGCGCCACGTGCGGACTCAGCTCACTCTCGGCAAGCTGCGCTCATGTTCGGATGGAAGTTGAAAGGAGCCTGGCTGAATATTGTCCGGCAACAGCAGGATATCGGTCTTGAAAAGCGGGGACCGCGGTTTCCAGCTCATCCAGCGGACCGACTCCAGATAGGAAATGGCTGGCAGCGGCAGAAGGTGGCCCGCGCTGTCGAGCGCCAACCTTGGCGTACTATCCATCCCCCAGGCGCTAACGGGCACGAGCATCATCGCCATGGCAAAAGCGGCTGCGACGGTTCTGCGGACGCCGCGTCCTGATGTCTTGGGCCAAGCCGAGCTGGATGCGTAGTTTCGGGTCATCTCATCCTCCTGTCGTTGGAAAACTGATCCATGCGATCGTGAGAAGGCTGAGGGCGAACATGAGCCAATGCATTGCCGTCGCCCCAACCTTGCGCGATCGATCCTGAATGCGAGTGCTCATCTGAGGCTCCCTGGCGCTTGTGAGCTTCCTTTCTCGTCGCGGTTGGCGGAGAGCCCGGCCGTTTCCGGCCGGGCGCGTGCTTGATTAGAAATCCGTCGGCGGCGTTGCCGCGGCCGGTTCGGACTTCTTGGGCTTATCGGCGACCAGTGCTTCCGTGGTGATCAGCAGAGCCGCGACGGAGGCCGCGTCCTGTAAGGCGGTGCGAACGACCTTGGCGGGATCGATCACGCCGGCCTTCACCATGTCCTGGTACTCGCCAGTGGCCGCGTTGAATCCCCAATTGTAGTCGGAGTTCTCGAGCAGCTTGCCGACGACGAGCGAGCCGTCCTCGCCGGCGTTCTGGACGATCTGCCGCGCCGGCACCTGGATGGCGCGGCGCACGATATCGACGCCGGCCTTCTGGTCGGCATTGGCGGTCTTTAAGCCATCGAGCGCTTTCAGCGCACGCAGCAGCGCCACGCCGCCGCCCGGCAGAATGCCTTCCTCGACCGCAGCGCGAGTCGCATGCATGGCATCGTCGACCCGGTCCTTCTTCTCCTTGACCTCGACTTCGGTCGCACCACCAACACGGATTACGGCGACGCCGCCGGCGAGCTTGGCCAGCCGCTCCTGCAGCTTCTCGCGATCGTAATCGGAGGTGGTCTCCTCGATCTGCGACTTGATCTGGGTGACACGAGCTTCGATGTCCTTCTTGGGCCCGGCGCCGTCGACCACGGTCGTATTCTCCTTGTCGATCACGACCTTCTTGGCGCGCCCGAGCATCTTCAGCGTGACATTCTCGAGCTTGATGCCGAGATCTTCCGAAATCACGGTGCCGCCGGTGAGGATTGCAATATCCTCCAGCATGGCCTTGCGGCGATCGCCGAAGCCTGGCGCCTTCACCGCCGCGACCTTGAGGCCGCCGCGCAGTCGATTGACCACGAGCGCGGCAAGCGCTTCGCCCTCGACATCCTCGGCCACGATCAGCAGCGGCTTGCCAGACTGCACCACCGCTTCGAGCAGCGGCAGCATGGTCTGTAGACCGGACAGCTTCTTCTCATGGATCAGAATGTAGGGATCCTCGAGTTCGACCCGCATCTTTTCGGTGTTGGTGACGAAGTAGGGCGAGACAAAGCCGCGGTCGAACTGCATGCCCTCGACCACCTCCAGCTCGGTGTGGAGGCTCTTGGCTTCCTCGACGGTGATGACGCCCTCATTGCCGACCTTCTGCATCGCATCGGCAAGGAAGCGGCCGATCTCCGTATCGCCATTGGCCGAAATGGTGCCGATCTGGGCAATCTCCTCGTTGGAGGTGACCTTCTTGGCGTGGGACTTGAGGTCATTGACAATGGCGTCGACCGCAAGATCGATGCCGCGCTTGAGGTCCATCGGGTTCATGCCAGCGGCAACGGATTTCGCGCCTTCCTTGACGATGGCCTGGGCCAGCACGGTCGCAGTCGTGGTGCCGTCGCCGGCGAGGTCGTTGGTCTTGGAGGCGACTTCGCGCACCATCTGTGCGCCCATGTTCTCGAACTTGTCTTCCAGTTCGATTTCCTTGGCGACGGTGACGCCGTCCTTGGTGATGCGCGGTGCGCCGAAGGATTTCTCGATCACGACGTTGCGTCCCTTGGGACCGAGGGTGACCTTCACGGCGTTGGCCAGCGTGTCCACGCCCCGCAGCATCCGCTCGCGGGCTTCCGTGGAGAATTTCACGTCCTTGGCAGCCATTTGCCTGCTCCTTTCTCCTAATGACTGTCAGCTCTTGCAATTTGCTCAGGCGGCCTTCTTGAGCGAGCCGGTCTTGTCGACCACGCCCAGAAGATCGCTCTCCTTCATGATCAGGTAGTCCTCGCCGTCGATCTTCACCTCTGTGCCGGACCACTTGCCGAACAGCACGCGGTCTCCCGGCCTGACGTCGATCGGGGTCAACTGGCCCTGCTCATTCCTCGCGCCAGGCCCCGCGGCGACGATCTCGCCCTCCTGCGGCTTTTCCTTCGCGGTGTCGGGAATGATGATGCCGCCAGCGGTCTTCTCTTCGGCATCGATGCGGCGCACGAGCACGCGGTCGTGCAATGGACGGAAATGCATGCACATCCTCCTTGTCAGGTCAGCGATGTCATAAAGCCGGGTCCGGGACCGGCCCCGGGCGGAAAACGACCTAGGAAGCGGAAAAAAGTCCGTCAAGGGTCCCTAAATAAATTTTTGTCACTCCGGGCGGCCGAGTGCCAGGCCGCCTCTTGAACGGCCATTTTCACTCAACCAGCTAACCGACGCGGCGGCCGCTAGAGGCCGAAAGACAGATTCTGGGGGAGATTTCATGCGAGTTTTGCGTTTGCTCGGATGGCTGGGCGTCATCTCCGGGTTGTGGTGGGCGCTGTCGGCAGCGCCGGCCACCGCCCAGATTCCGGACCTCAATACAGGCCGCGTGCCGACGCTTGCGCCGCTCGTGCGGGAAGTGACGCCGGCGGTCGTCAACATTTCGGTACAGGGGCGGGTGCGCGAGGACAATCCGCTTTACCAGGATCCGCTGTTCCGCGAGTTCTTCAACGTCCCGAAGCAACTGGAGAAGGAAGTCAGCGCGACCGGTTCGGGCGTGATCGTCGACGCCCAGCGCGGTTATGTGCTGACGGCGAACCATGTCGTCGCCAATGCCACCGCAGTGCAGATCAGGACCAAGGACGGCCGCAAGTTCGCCGGTCGGGTTGTGGGCCGCGATCCGCCCACCGATATCGCACTGCTGCAGATCAGGGAGCCTGCCGGGCTCAAGGCTATTGCACTCGGCGACAGCGACGCGCTTCAGGTCGGTGACTTCGTGATCGCGGTCGGCAATCCGTTCGGCCTCGGCCAGACCGTCACCTCGGGCCTCGTCAGCGCGCTCGGGCGCACCGGGCTCGGCAAGCACGGCTATGAGGATTTCATCCAGACCGATGCGGCAATCAATCCCGGCAATTCTGGAGGGCGGGCTGATCAACTTGCGAGGTCAGCTGGTCGGCATCAATACGGCGATTATCTCGCCGGGCGGCGGCAATGTTGGCATTGGCTTTGCGGTGCCGATCAACATGGCGCGCGAGGTAATGAACCAGCTTGCGGCGACCGGACGAGTCGAGCGCGGGCGCATCGGCATTGCGCTGGAGGACATGGAAGCGCCGGCCACGGGCGCGACGCAGGGCGCCCGCATCAAGGAAGTCAGTCCCGGCTCTCCGGCGGAGCGCGCGGGGCTGCGCCGCGGCGACGTCGTCCTCAAGGCCAACGACATTCCCGTCCGCAGCGCGACGCAGATGCGCAACCTGATCGGGCTGACGCCGGTCGGCCGGCAGGTGCGGCTGACGATCGAGCGCGACCGCATGACCGAAAGTGCCACGGTGGAGGTTGTTCCGCTGAGCGATCAAAGGGCGCGGGTGCGAGGGCCCGGGTGAGCGATGTCCGCTTGTGGCCATAGCTGAAGACCGCATTAGGGATTGTTACGTCGGCATCGTAATGCCGCTTGTGTGAAGGGTTTCGGATGCCGGCCGCATGAGGGAGGTCGCCGCGTGCTCGGCGGCCGGCGTCCGAAAGCC
>NZ_JCAMOQ010000054.1:0-62703 GCF_059512365.1 Bradyrhizobium sp. Ses1 | reverse complement strand
CACGGCTCCTCATCGCCTTCGCCAGATCATCCTATCCCCGTCGCAGAGCAATTGGTCGTGTGAGAAATACGGGCTAGTGCGGACGCTTGAAGCGCATGCGGCTACGAAAAGAACTTACTTCGGCAGCTTGGGGATCATGCCCTTCAGCTTTTCCATGTCCTTGATGTTCATCTTCATGCCGCCGGCCATGATGATGTCACCGGGCTTCTGGTCCGCCTTGCAGGGGCCGAGCCATTTAGCTTCGATCGTGCCGGTGGTATCGTGCGCCGCACCGGTCGAGCCGCGATCGGCGTGCGAGGTCGTCTTGACCGTGTAGGCGGAGTTGAAGTCGCCGGTGATCTCGGCATGCGAGGTCACCGTGACGCCGGCGACGCCGCACACGGAATCGCTGACATAGCCGGTCGCGGTCTTCTGGATATCCTGCTTGGAGCAGATATCCTTCGCCATCGGCGAGACCGCCGTGCTCATGTCCTTGTCGGTGGTCTCGTCGGTGCAATGCTGCATCGTCATTTCGGGCGTGGTCGAGCCCGTGCGCGCGATCTTCATCTCCCACAGGCCCGCCTTGCGGACCGGCAGATCGACGGCGCCGGCCGCCCCGGGCAGCAGCGCAGCCAGGCCGATGGCCGATCCGAGCAGAACGAAATATCGCGTCATGCGGCGATGCCGGTACCGGTGCCGATCAATAAAGCGTGCGCAGCGGCCGCTCGGCGGCGCCCCAAGGCACCCAGCGGCAGGAGAAGGAGACGTACCCACCCTCATAGGGCTGCACCGCGAGGAATTTCACCACCTTGCCGTAGGAAGCGCAGTGATCGACCGCGAGCTGGCGGGCGTCCGCCTGCTGGGCCAGCGAATAAGCAATGATGCCGCCGGTATCGTTGCCCTTGAACGGGGGCACCCAGTCGGCCTTGGCCGGTGCAACGGCCAGCATTGCGCTTGCGGCAACCATGCCAGCGGCCAGAATTTTTCGCATCTGCAGACTCTCCTCAAATCTTTGGGCGGCACCATAAAGTGCGCGGGCGACCGTGAAAAGAATCGTGGGCCGGAGATTTGCGGAGTTCTCCGCCAGTGTTGCCGCGTTGCACTTGACCTCGCCCGGCCTTCGCGGCACCGTCCGGCGCATTGGATTGTCCGGCGGATTCTCATGCGCAACTCTGTTCGTTCCTCGACCAAAACTGGCCTCTGCGCCGCATTCGGCCTGCTGGTTGGCCTGTTGGCGTCCGCCCAGACTGCCCACGCCGCCAATCCGCTCGAGCTGAATTTCTGGCTGTCCGGACCGAAGTACGAAGGACGGGTGGCCCCCTGCGAGGCAGCGCTGCAGACCATCGCCTCTCAGTTCCAGGAAAAAGAGAGCCAGTTCTGGAATTCCCCGCTGGTGATCACCGGCTATTCGCGCATCCACGAGACTGCCTTCCGTCCCTGGCAGTCCGACAACATCCCGCGCCGCTACTGCTCGGGCGACGCGGTGTTGAGCGACGGCAAGGTGCGCACCGTGCATTTCTCAATCATCGAGGATGGCGGATTTGCCAGCATCGGCCAGGGCGTCGAATGGTGCGTGGTCGGACTGGACCGCAACTGGGCCTATAATCCCGCCTGCAAGTCGGCCCGGCCTTGATCCTTAGGGCTGGTGTGACGACGCTTGTTAATCAAGCAATGCGTCACATCACAATTTGTTCTTGAAATGTTCCATCTCCCTGCTAGGCTCGCCCGCGGTCGAGTGTGAGGGGTGCTTGATGTTTCGATTGGCCTTGGTTTCCCGCCTGCTGATTTCCGTCCTTGCCTTTTTTGCCGCGATTGGCCCGGTCAGCGCCCAGGACCGCCGACAAAACGCGCCGGGCGAGTTCGATTTCTACGTGCTTGCGCTGTCCTGGTCGCCGTCGTTCTGCGAAGCCGCCTCCGAGCGCGGCGATGGCCGGCGGGCGCAGGTCCAATGCGGCGGACGCCCCTACTCCTTCGTGGTGCATGGGCTCTGGCCGCAATATGAGCGCGGCTTTCCGGAATATTGCCAGCGGCCGGCGCCACGCCTTGCCCGCAATGTCATGAGCTCGATGCTCGACCTGATGCCGGCGCCCGGGCTGATCTACAACGAATGGGACAAGCACGGCACCTGCTCGGGCCTCCCCGCACGCGCCTATTTCGAGAGCATCCGCAAGGCCCGCGCCGCGGTGAAGATCCCTGACGAATTCCTGCAATTGTCGGAGCCAAAGACGGTCGCACCCGGCGAAATCGAGGAAGCCTTCATCAAGGCCAATCCGGGCCTCAGCAGCTCGGCAATCTCGGTGACCTGCGACAGCAAGCGACTCAGCGAGGTCAGGATCTGCATGAGCAAGGACATGCAGTTCCGTGCCTGCGAGGAAACCGATCGCCGCGCCTGCCGCCGAGACCAGGTGGTGATGCCGCCGATCCGGGGCGGTTAGACAGTCTCTCCATCGTCATGCCCGGGCTTGCCCGGGCATCGAGGCCCCTCTTGACAGCGGCGACCGCGTGGATGGCCGGGACAAGCCCGGCCATGACGAGTAGAAGTGCGGTGTACAGACCAGCAGATATCTCATGAACTACCGTCACGCCTTTCACGCCGGCGGCTTTGCCGACGTCATCAAGCACATCGTGCTGGTGCGAATCCTGCTCTATCTGCAGGAAAAGCCGGCGGCGCTCCGCCTCATCGACACCCATGCCGGCGCCGGCCTCTATGATCTCACCTCCGACGAGGCACGGCGCGGCGGCGAATGGCTGACCGGAATCGCGCGCGTGATGCAGGCGCGATTCTCGAACGAAGCGCTGCCGCTGGTACTGCCTTATCTCGACATTGTGAGAGCCTTCAGCCCGCCGGGCGAACTGAAGGCCTATCCGGGCTCGCCCTTGATCGCACGGGCGCTGCTCCGGCCCCAGGATCGCCTCACCGCTTGCGAGCTCGAGCCGGAGGCGCGCAAACGCCTGATCGACGCGCTGCGCCGCGACGCCCAGGCGCGGGTGGTCGACCTCGATGGCTGGACCGCGCTGCCGGCCTTCGTCCCGCCGAAAGAAAGGCGCGGCCTGGTCCTGATCGACCCGCCCTTTGAAGCCAAGGACGAGTTCGAGCGGCTGGCGCAAGGCTTTTCGGAGGCGTTCGCCAAATGGCCGACCGGCAGCTATCTGCTGTGGTATCCGGTCAAAAGCCGTCGCGTGACCGACGATCTCGCACGGCATGTCGCTTTCGAGACAGGCAACAGCAAGCCGGCCGGCAAGTGCCTGCGACTCGAATTCAGCGTCGCGCCTCGCGAAGCTGAGAGCGGCCTGGTCTCGACCGGGCTCTTGATCGTCAATCCGCCCTGGACGCTTGCCGGTGAACTCAGAATGATCCTGCCCGAGCTGGAAAAGCCCTTGGGCCAAGGCGGCGCGGGCCGATTCAGGCTGGAGACGCCCAAACCTTAACCAACGCCGTTGCTGAAAACTCCCACTCGACCATAGGCAACTTGCCCGGAACCGTATTATGCTTGTCACGTTAGGACTGGCTTTACGTTCCGCTTCCGCGAATGGTTGCGGCGGAGTGACGAGGCCGAAGAAAAATCCAGGCGGGTCGGTGGCGTGACACAGGTCCGCTGAGGTGGCCAAGCTTCCGGCAGCGAATGTCCGGTCACCCGCTACGTGAGTTGCGCGTAGCGGCGGTGCAATGCGGGGGAGGAGTTTCCCGATGGCCATGACTGGGACAGTCAAATTCTTCAATGGAGAGCGCGGCTACGGCTTCATCAAGCCTGACGACGGCGGCCGCGATGTGTTCGTTCACATCACCGCAGTCGAACGCGCAGGACTAAAGGATTTGACCGAAGGACAGCGTATTACGTTCGACGTCGAACCAGACAAGAAGGGCAAAGGCCCCAAGGCGGTCAATCTGGTGATTTCATCGTGAGCCCTTGCGCTCACGCTGAAGCGGACTGAAGTCTCGGGTAACGATTTGCCGGGCGGCGCCCCGCTCGCACAGGCATGTGCGCGATCTCGCGCGTCAGTTCGGCATAAAAAAATTCCGGCCGCCTGCGACGGCCGGAAGGTTGTCGTCGATCGTTTTCTTATTCTTCGAAGTGATTGGTTAGAGCGTTTTCGAGCGAAGTGGACACCGGTTCGCGTGAAGAAAACGCGTCAAAACTAGAATCTAGAGCTTCGGTTCTGATTCAATCAGAACCGAAAACTCTAGAAGTGATAGTTCACGCCGGCACGGATGACGCCGAAATGGTAGCCGTTCGACGCGCCGGTGATGATGAAGTTGCTGCTGGCGAGATCGACATAGAGATATTCGAGCTTGGCGCTCCAGTTCGGTGCAAAGGCCATCTCGGCGCCAAGGCCGGCGGTCCAGCCGACATTGGTCTTGGACTCCGACAGGCCGAAAGTTTCGGCCCGCAATTCGCCGAACGCTAGGCCGGCGGTGGCGTAGAAGAGCACGTTCTGGAATGCGTAGCCGCCGCGGCCGCGGATGGTGCCGAACCAGGGATTCGAGAACTTCCACGGCGCAAAGGTTTCTTCCGCGCCGGTGGCCTGGATGTCGCCTTCGGCGCCGAACACCCACGGGCCGTTGGTCCAGTTGTAGCCGATCTGCGCGCCGCCCGCGAAACCCGACGGCTTGGTCGGGTTGTTGTTTACGCCGCCCCAGGCATAGCCGAAATTGCCGCCGAGATAGGGCCCTGCCCAGCTCATGGCGTTGAGCGGCTGGTTGACGGTATAGGGCCCGCGATAATCGGCCGCTGCTGACGACGTCGTCCATCCCCCGACCAACAGCGCCAGCAGGCGCAAGACGACAAACCGCTTCATCGCAACCACTCCAGAACGCAACAGCCGCGACCTGCCGGTTGCGAAGGCCGGCGTGGTTACGGAATTCACTGTTTTTTCGGGAAGATTTATCGAAAGTTTTAAGTTAAAGCCTTGTTAAGGGCGGTTACCGCCCCCTCATCAATCTTAATGAAGCGTTACCGGCGCAAGGCTTTCCACTCGGAGCCCGATGCTGGCGATGGCGGCCGGCAGCGCCTAGTTTAGGCCCATGGATCACGATTCTACCGACCATCCGAAGGCGTCCGTGCCCAAAGGAGCGCGCCACGGCGGAAACCCAGACTTGCCGCCGCAGGACCTCGCGCTCGTCACCGGCGACGTCGATCCGGCGACGTCGGCCGCGGAGGAGGACGAGGACGCGCGGCTGCCCGAGGTTCCCGAGGAACCGGCGGAGGCCGTCGCCGAAGGTACGCTCGCGGTCGGCCATGCCGCGATCGAGAATGCGGTGCGGCTCGCCCCGACCTCGCCGGGCGTCTACCGCATGCTCAACGCGGCCAACGACGTGCTGTATGTCGGCAAAGCGAAGAACGTCCGCAAACGGCTTTCGTCCTATGCCCGGCCCAACGCGCCGCTGCCGGCGCGCATCCTGCGCATGATCGCGGCGACGGTGAATGTCGAGATCGTCTCGACCACCACCGAGACCGAGGCGCTGCTGCTCGAGGCCAACCTCATCAAGCAGCTCCGGCCGCGCTTCAACGTGCAGCTACGCGACGACAAATCGTTTCCCTACATCCTGATCACGGGCGACCATTGGGCGCCGCAGATCCTCAAGCATCGCGGCGCGCAGACGCGGCCCGGGCGGTATTTCGGCCCGTTCGCCTCCGCCGGCGCCGTCAACCGCACCATCACGGCGCTGCAGCGCGCGTTCCTGATCCGCTCCTGCACCGACGGCTTCTTCGAGAGCCGCACCCGCCCCTGCCTGCTCTACCAGATCCGCCGCTGCTCCGGTCCCTGCACCGGCGAGATCGATTTCCCTGGCTATGGCGAATTGGTGCGCGAGGCGACCGAGTTTCTGTCGGGCCGCAGCCATGCGGTGAAGCAGGAGCTTGCCGGCGAAATGGAGAAGGCTTCCGCCGAGCTCGAATTCGAGACCGCCGCGCTCTACCGCGATCGCCTCGCCGCGCTGTCGGCGATCCAGTCGCAACAGGGCATCAACCCGCGCACGGTGGAGGAAGCCGACGTGTTCGCCATCCATCAGGAGGGCGGCTATTCCTGCGTCGAGGTATTCTTCTTCCGCACCGGCCAGAATTGGGGCAACCGCGCCTATTTCCCGCGCGCGGAAAAATCGTTCACGCCGGAGGAGGTGCTCTCCTCCTTCCTCGCGCAGTTCTACGACGACAAGCCGCCGCCGAAGCTCATTTTGCTCTCGCACGAGGTCGAGGACGCCGAGCTGCTCGCCGACGCGCTGTCGGTCAAGGCGGGTCGCAAGGTGGAGGTTTCAGTTCCCAAGCGCGGCGAGAAGAAAGAGCTGGTCACCCATGCGCTGACCAATGCCCGCGAGGCGCTCGGCCGCAAGCTCGCGGACACCGCGACCCAAGGCCGGCTGCTCGAAGGCATGGCCACGACGCTCGGCCTGCCCCAGGCGCCGAAGCGCATCGAGGTCTACGACAACAGCCACATCCAGGGCACCAACGCGGTCGGCGCCATGATCGTGGCGGGTCCCGACGGGTTCATGAAGAACCAGTACCGCAAGTTCAACATCAAGTCGGAAGGGCTTACGCCTGGCGACGACTACGCGATGATGCGCGAGGTGCTGGAACGGCGCTTCAAGCGGCTGCTGAAGCCCGCCGAGGGCGAGGAGGCCAAGGTCAAGGCTGACGACGATTCCTTCCCGCAATGGCCGGACCTCGTCATCATCGACGGCGGCCGTGGGCAGTTGAACGCGGTGAAGGAGATTTTCGACCAGCTCGGGCTGACCCAGGTATCGCTGATGGCGGTGGCCAAGGGGCCGGACCGCGACGCCGGCCGCGAAACGCTGTTCATGCCCGATCGCGAGGCCATCAAGCTGGAGCCGCGCGATCCCGTGCTGTATTTCATCCAGCGGCTGCGCGACGAGGCGCACCGGTTCGTGATCGGCTCGCACCGCAAGCTGCGCAAGAAGGACATCCGTGAGGCCGGCTTACAGGAAATTCCCGGTATCGGTCCCTCGCGCAAGCGTGCGCTGCTGCATCATTTCGGAACGCTGAAGGAGATCGAGCGCGCCTCGATCGCCGACCTTGGCAAGGTTCCCGGTGTCAGCGCCGAGAGTGCGCGGAAGATCTTCGAGTTTTTCCACTCCCAGCCGGGGGGCTAGAGAGATGGAGTCATCAAGGCGTCGCCTGCAGCGGACCATCTTATGCGCCCACGGTTGACCTCGACGCTTCAGCGGTATTGGTAAGACGGATGAACATGGCGACCACAAGGGGGCAGCCCAAGACCCTGTCCCTCCCGAATATCCTGACCTACGCCCGCATCGCCGCCATCCCGGTGGTGGTCGGCTGCATCTATGTGCAGGCGATCATGGACGGCCCGCTCTGGCTGCGCTGGGTGGCGGTCGCGATCTTTATTGCCGCCGGGATCACCGATTACCTCGACGGCTATTATGCCCGGATCTGGAACCAGCAGTCGGCGTTCGGCCGGATGCTGGACCCGATCGCCGACAAGCTCCTGGTTGCCTCCTGCCTGCTGATGCTGGCCGCGGACGGCATCATCCACGGCTGGACGCTGTGGGCGGCGATCGTGATCCTCTGCCGCGAGATCCTGGTGTCGGGCCTGCGCGAATACCTCGCCGGCCTGCGCGTCAGCGTTCCCGTGACCAAGCTCGCCAAATGGAAGACCACGGTGCAGCTCGTCGCGATCGGCTTCCTGCTGGCGGGCGAGGCCGGCGATCAGATGGTCCCGGTAGTGACGCTGATCGGGCTGGCGCTGCTGTGGATCTCCGCGATCGTCACGATCTACACCGGCTACGATTATTTCCGCGCCGGCATCCATCATCTCATCAAGGAGGATGAAGGATGAAGGTGAAATATTTCGCCTGGGTCCGCGAGCGCATCGGCAGGGCCGAGGAGACCATCGAGCCGCCGGCCGATATCCGCACCATTGGCGAGCTGATCGATTGGCTTGCCGGGCGCGACGAAGCCTCCGCCTATGCCTTCGAGAAGCCGAAGGTGATCCGCGCCGCGATCGACCACGCCCACGTCCAGCAGGACGCCGCGATATCGGGCGCGCGCGAGATCGCGTTCTTTCCGCCGATGACAGGCGGCTGAGCCACAACATGACCGCGATTGCGACCATCCGCATCCAGGACGCCGATTTCGACATCGCGCAGGAGATTGCCGCGCTCGGCAAGGGCCGCACCGATATCGGCGCCGTTGTCAGCTTCAGTGGCATCTGCCGCGGCAGCGAGAACGGCGAGCCGATCGCGGCGCTGACGCTGGAGCACTATCCCGGCATGGCGGAAGCCGAGATCAGGCGTCACGCGGAAGAAGCCATGTCGCGCTGGCCGCTGTCCGGTCTTACTGTCATTCACCGCGTCGGTCGCATCACGCCGGGCGAGAACATCGTGCTGGTGGTAACGGCGTCGCAGCACCGGCAGGCCGCGTTCCAGGCCGCCGAATTCCTGATGGACTACCTCAAGACTAGCGCGCCGTTCTGGAAGCGCGAGGAAAGCGCGCGGGGATCGAGCTGGATCGAGGCGCGCGACCATGATGACGCGGCAGCCGCGCGCTGGACCAAGTCCTGATGGCCAAACGTACCACGCCGGCTGCCAAGGGTAGCCGATCTGCAGCGAAGTCCCCCAAGGTTGCCGCGGGCGAGCTCAAGACGCTGCTCGATTTCGTCCGCTATGCGGTGAGCCGCTTCACCGAGTCAAAGCTCGTGTTCGCGCACGGCACCACCGATCCGGTGGCCGAGGCCGCTTTCCTGGTCTGCGAAACCCTGCACCTGCATCCCGATCAGTTCGACCAGTTCGCCGGCGCACGCGTCACCGCGCATGAGGGCAAGCGGATCCTCGATCTGATCGAGCGCCGCATCGCGACGCGGAAGCCGGCCGCCTATCTCGTCAACAAGATCTACATGCGCGGCCTGCCCTTCTATGTCGACGAGCGCACCATCGTGCCGCGCTCCTTCATCGGCGAGCTGCTGGATTCGCATTTCGCCGGCGATGAGGAAGGCGGCTCGCTGATCGACGATCCCTTGTCCGTCGTGACCGTGCTCGACCTCTGCACCGGCTCCGGATGCCTTGCGATCCTCGCCAGCCAAAGCTTCCCGAATGCCGATATCGACGCCGTCGATATCTCCAAGGACGCGCTGGCGGTCGCCGCGCGCAACGTCCGGGATTATGGACTCGAGGATCGGCTGACGCTGCACCAGGGCGACCTGTTCAAACCGCTCGTGGGCAGGCGTTACGACCTCATCATCTCCAATCCGCCCTATGTCGATGCGCTCGGCATGGCCTCGCTGCCGCGCGAATGCCGCGCCGAGCCGAAACTCGCCTTCGACGGCGGCGCCGACGGGCTCGACATCGTCAGGCGCATCCTCGACGAGGCGCCGCAGCATCTGACTCCGGAAGGTGGGCTGCTCTGCGAGATCGGCCGCGGGCGCGAGGTCCTGGAAGCCGCCTATCCGCACTTGCCGCTGCTCTGGCTCGATACCGAGGATTCCGAAGGCGAAGTGTTCTGGATCAGCGCATCCGATCTCTCGTCGGTTTGACGCTTTTCTTCGCAACGAGTGTCCGCTTCGCGCGATGACGCCGCGTGACGCAGTGCAACGCGGCGGAAATATCGCAGCTCGCGCCGTTCACCTCGCCCAGCGAAGCTGATACTTTCAAGGCAAATCAGCTCACGCGATCAACGAGGCCCCCATGCTGGACAAGAGCCCCCGCCCCGCCGCCGTCAACGTTCCCAACGATCTCGCCGCGCATTGGATGCCGTTCACCGCCAACCGCGCCTTCAAGAAGCAGCCGCGGCTGCTCGCCGGCTCCAAGGACATGCACTATTTCACCGTCGACGGCCGCCAGATCATCGACGCAGCCGCCGGCATGTGGTGCTGCAACGCAGGCCATGGCCGCACCCAGATTGCCGAAGCAATCGCCAAGCAGGCCGCGGCGATGGACTACGCGCCACCGTTCCAGTTCGGCATCCCGCAAGCCTTCGAGCTCGCCAGCCGCATCGCCGACCTGGCGCCCGAAGGACTCGACAACGTGTTCTTCTGCAATTCGGGCTCGGAAGCGGCCGACACCGCGCTGAAGATCGCGCTGGCCTATCACCAGATCAGCGGCCAGGGCAGCCGCATCCGCCTGATCGGCCGCGAACGCGGCTATCACGGCGTCGGCTTCGGCGGCACCTCCGTCGGCGGCATCGTCGGCAACCGCAAGCTGTTCGGCTCGCTGCTCACCGGCGTCGATCATCTGCCGGCGACCTATGACCGCGGGAAGCAGGCCTTCACCAAGGGCGAGCCGGACTATGGCGTGCATTTCGCCGATGAGCTGGAGCGCCTCGTCAACCTGCACGGCGCCAACACGATTGCCGCCGTGATCGTCGAGCCGATGGCTGGCTCGACCGGCGTGCTGCCGGCGCCGAAGGGTTATCTGAAGCGGCTGCGCGAGATCACCGAGAGGCATGGCATTCTCCTGATCTTCGACGAGGTCATCACCGGCTATGGCCGGCTCGGCTTTGCCTTCGCTGCGGAGCGCTATGGCGTGACGCCCGACATGATCACCTTCGCCAAGGGCATCACCAATGGCGCGGCTCCAATGGGCGGCGTGATCGTGCGCGGCGCCATCCACGACGCCTTCATGAATGGCCCTGAGCATGTGGTCGAGCTGACCCATGGCTACACCTATTCGGCCCATCCGCTGGCCTGTGCCGCCGGCCTTGCGACGCTCGACATCTATCGCGAGGAGAAGCTGTTCGAACGCGCAAGCAAGCTCGAGCCGAAATTCGCCGACGCCGTGATGTCGCTGCGCGAGCAGCCGAACGTGGTCGATATCCGCACCGTCGGCCTCACCGCCGGCATCGATCTCGCCCCGATCGCGGATGGCCCTGGCAAGCGCGGCTTCGCCGCACTCAACAGCGCCTTCCACGACAACGACCTGATGCTGCGGATCGCCGGCGACTCGCTGTGCCTGACGCCGCCCTTGATCGTCAGCGAGGATCAGATCGGCGAGATCGTCGACAAGGTCGGCAAGATCATCCGCGCGGTGGCGTAGCGTTCGATTTTGCTGGACCCTCATCCTGAGAGGGTGAGGCGATAGGTTGGAATGCGCTTTGCTCGCAATGAAGCAGGCGAGTTCTGATTCAAATGTCCCTCAGTCATTCCGGGGCATCGCAAAGCGATGAGCCCGGAATCCATTTCTCCACATGCGGTTGCGGCTCGATGGATTCCGGGCTCGCGCCAAGAGGCGCGCCCCGGAATGACGGAGGGGGTCGTCGTTCCGGAACATTCAAATCCGGCTCACGTTCATCCCGAACAGGGACAACTCCTCGCTGGAGGAATCCGATGTCCGACGCGCGCCCCGGACCGGGCGAGAATTGGCTCTTGATCGCGGCGACGACGATCCTGCTCCTTCTCGTCCATCGCTTTCTTCAGCCCGATCCGAAGCCCGCGCCCGCCCACAACGCTATAGACCCGGCGAGAGCGCCGGGCCGTTTCGCCCGCGAACTGGCCGAACCCGGCAGGGGACGCCGCGCGGAGAGCCCGCTCCAGATCCCGCTCGCGGGCTGGAAGGACATCCTGTGGCGCTGCTATCAGCGCATCAATGACGACCGCCTGCTCGCCACCGCCGCAGGCGTCGTGTTCTACGGCCTCTTGGCGGTGTTCCCGACCATCACCGCGCTGGTCTCGTTTTACGGGCTCTATGCCGATCCTTCGACCATCACCAGGAATCTTCAGACATTGGCGCTGATGCTGCCGGAAGGCTCGTTCCAGATCGTGCAGGATCAGATCGGCCGGGTGCTCGCGAAGGGCACCGGAGAATTGGGCGCGACCTTCCTGTTCGGGCTGGCGCTCGCGGTCTGGAGCGCCAATGCCGGAATGAAGGCCGTGATCGATGCGCTCAATGTCGCCTATGACGAGCGCGAGACACGCGGCTTCATTCGATTGAACCTGATCTCGCTCGCCCTCACCCTCAGCGCGATCGCAGCCCTCCTGGTGATGGTGAGCGCGGTGGTCGTGCTTCCCCTGCTGCTCGATCGTCTTGGGCTGAAGCCCGAAAGCCAGCTTCTCGTCAGCCTTGGGCGATGGCCGCTGCTGTTCCTGATCCTGGCGGCCGGGCTCGCGGTGCTCTACCGGTATGGACCGAGTCGCCGCGCGCCGCGTTGGGAATGGCTCAGCATCGGGACGCTGGCTTCCGCGCTGCTCTGGATCGCCGGCTCAGCGGCGCTGTCCTGGTATCTATCGAATTTCGGAAACTACACGGCTACCTATGGATCGCTTGGCGCGGCCATCGGGCTGATGATGTGGATGTGGATGTCGACCAGCATCATGTTGCTGGGTGCGGAGCTGAATGCGGAGATCGAGCACCAGACCGCGGTGGACACAACCATAGGCCGCCCGAAGCCGCTTGGCACCCGCAAGGCCGAGGTCGCCGACACGGTTGGACCGGCGGTTTCGTAAGCCTCCCAAAGAACGCTAGCCTGCCGAATCAAACTTGATGGTACAGTAGTCCCGCTTGGGGGAACGCAGACAAGACCGCGCCTAAGAGGCCCGTGTTTTCCCGGGTGGGACAGCCGAGGTGGACAGCCAAACTTGAGAGCGTAACGCGCGGACATGATTCGCATTTCGACGATCTTCATCGCCATCTGCATGGTTCTGGTCGCGGCCTCGCTTGGCCTTGTGCTCTATTCGGTCGCTGGCATCAGCGGAACCGAATCGGCCATCGTGGCGCTGACCGCGTTGACCTTCATGATCCTCTACAATGCCGTGTCGCTGCGGCTGCGCGACCGCTCCGATGTCGGCGGCCAGATCGCGGACCTCTCCCGCGGCACCGCCGATCTCGCCCGCCAGGTTGCCGAATTCGGCCGCCGGCTCGCCGCCGTCGAGGGCCGCGTGGTGTCGGCCAATTCCGCCAGCGCCGACCGCCTGCAGGCGGTGGTCGGCGAAATCAACGAGCTCGGCAATCTGGTGAAGCAGCTTGCGGCCTCCGTCGCCAGCCATGAAGACATGCTGGCAACCGCTGCGGGCGCGCCTTCGAGTGGGCCCGCAGCAGAGCTGGAACCGGAGCCACGCGCTACCGCTCCAGCTCCGGTAGCTGGCACCGTGTGGAGGGCCGCAGCTCTGACGACGGCCCCACAGGTTTTCTCAGCGGCGCCGGCACCGGCGGTATCCACTCCGGCCGAGGCCATCGAGGCCTCGCGCAGCCAGGGTCAGTTGCTCACCACCATCAGGAATGCGATCGAGGCCAACCGGCTCGACCTCTACCTGCAGCCGATGGTGACGCTGCCGCAGCGCAAGGTGCGCTACTATGAAGCGGTCACGCGGCTGCGCGACGAGCGCGACCAGATCGTCGCCGCCGACGAGTTCATCGGCGCAGCGGAAGCCGGCGGCCTGATCGGGCGCATCGACCACATGGTGATGTTGCGCTGTGTCCAAGTGCTGCGCCGGCTGATGGTCCGCAACAAGGATGTCGGCATATTCTGCAACGTCTCCGCAGCGACGCTCGGCAACGCCGTCAATTTCACCCAGTGCCTGGATTTCCTCGAAGCCAATCGGGCGCTGGCCCCATCCTTCGTGCTCGAATTCAAGCAGTCGACTTTCCGCAATCTCGGCCCGACCGAGAGCGAGCATCTCGCCGCGCTGTCGCAGCGCGGCTATCGCTTCTCGATCGACAACGTCGGCGACCTCCGTTTCGAGCCGCGCGAGCTCGCCGACCGCGGCGTGCGCTTCATCAAGGTGCCGGCGGCATTGTTGCTCGATCCCAGGCAGAGCTCGACCTCGGATATTCACCCCTCAGATCTGTCCGACCTGCTCGGCCGCTACGGCATCGATCTGATCGCGGAGAAGATCGAAGGCGAGCGCGCCGTCGTCGACCTGCTCGACTACGACGTACGGTTCGGCCAGGGGTTCCTGTTCGCGCCGCCGCGGCCGTTGCGGCCCGAAGGCGCATCTGCTACCGCCGGGGCCTCGCCGCCCAAGCCGCAGGAAGCCAATGGCGCCAACACTCCCCTCCCCCAGAATAGCCCGACCATCGACCCGCCACAGCGGGTTACCGGCAATGCCGCGCTGGCGCGCCGCGTCGTGGGCCCGGGTTAGGGTATGATGCGGTTAGAGCAACGTGTTGCCGCCTCGGAGGTGCCGACCTCTCCCACAGGGAGAGGTCGCGCCGAAGGCGCGGGTGAGGGGTTACGCTCTCTCGTGGGACCTGTACCCCCTCACCCGATTTGCGCTGGACGATGCTTCGCATCGCCAGGAGCAAATCGACCTCTCCCCGCTGGGGAGAGGTGGGAGCCCGCGGCCACGGCACTCGACGCAACAATCACTTCACTCTAGGCAACGCGCGATCATGACCTCACTTCACTTTGTCGAGCGGCTGCGCGATGTCGTTGGCGACGTCGACGTGGTGCTCTCCGACGTCTGGGGCGTGGTGCATAACGGGCTCGAGTCGTTTCCCGAGGCCTGCGAGGCGCTGCACACGTTCCGCCAGCGGGGCGGCACCGTCATCCTGATCACCAACGCGCCGCGGCCGGCCGACTCGGTGCAGCGCCAATTGCGCAAATTGGGCGTGGCCGACGAGACCTATGATGCGATCGTCTCGTCCGGGGACCTGACCCGGCATTTCGTCGCCGAGCATCCCGGCAAGAAGATCCACTGGGTCGGCCCGGAGCGCGACTCCTCGATCCACCGCGGCCTCGATGCGCCGCTGACGCCGCTGGAACAGGCCGATTACATCATCTGCACCGGCCTGTTCGATGACGAGACCGAGACTCCGGAAGACTATCGCGCGATGCTCCTGAAGGCGCGCGAACGCAAGCTTTCACTGATTTGCGCCAATCCCGATATCGTGGTCGAGCGCGGCGACCGGCTGATTTATTGCGCCGGCGCGATCGCCGAGCTCTATCGCGAGCTTGGCGGCGAAGCGATCTTCTACGGCAAGCCGCACCAGCCGATCTACGAGCGCGCGATGCAACTGGCGGCCGAACGGGCTGGCCATCCGGTCGAACTCAATCGCGTGCTGGCGATCGGGGATTCCGTGCGCACCGACATTGCGGGCGCCAAGGGCTTTGGCATCGACTGCCTGTTCGTGACCCGCGGCATCCATTCCGAAGAGTTCGAAGGCGTCGACCAGCTCGATCCGGCCTCGGTGACGGAGCTGTTCGGCCACCCGCCGAAGGCGCTGATCCGGGAGTTGAGGTGGTAGTGAGTTGAGAGGGCGCGCCTCTCTCCGCCGTCGTGGCCGGGCTAGTCCCGGCCATCCACGCGCCTCCGCGCACGCGGCCCAAGAACGTGGATGCCCGGGACAAGCCCGGGCATGACGAAACTGATAAAGCGGAGGCTTGGACTTACGCCGTTGCCATGTCCGGGAAGACCGCCTCGATCTTGGTCTTCAGCGTCGCCGCGTTGAACGGCTTGACGATGTAATTGTTCACGCCGGCCTTCTTGGCCGCGATCACGTTCTCGGTCTTGGATTCCGCCGTGATCATGATGAAGGGCGTGGTGGCGAGGTTGGGATCGGCGCGGACTTCCTTGAGCAGATCGTAGCCGGTCATCGGCTCCATATTCCAGTCGGAGATCACGAGACCATATTTCTTGGCGCGCATCTTGTTCAGCGCCGCGGAACCATCGGACGCGTCGTCGATGTTCTCGAAACCGAGCTGTTTCAGAAGATTCCGGATGATGCGGATCATGGTGCTGTAGTCATCAACCACCAGGACCGACATGGATAAATCAACCGCCATCTTCTCTCCCCCAAAACACGCGACTGACGCTTGCAAGAAAAACCGACAGGCCTGCGCGGCCCGCATTCCTCACCTCAAGCAGTAGCATCAGGCGTTAAACAGCGCGTTAACCGGCCGGGGACGGATTGCATCCGTTTTGACGCGATTTCGCCCGCTTGACTTCTGTGGGGCCAACAAGCCACCGTCCGCCGGCATCAATCGACCTTAAGAATTCCTGAAGAACGCAAGAAAAAATGACGACCGGTTTTACCGTTATTCGCGACAATACCCCGCAGAGCGCGATCCCGAGGGGGGCCGTGGTGGCGATGGGCAATTTTGACGGCGTCCATCTCGGCCACCGCGCCGTGATCGAGGCCGCCCTGCGAATGGGCGAGGCGCATGGGAAACCTGCGCTGGCGCTGACCTTCGAGCCGCATCCGCGCAGCTTTTTCAGCCCGAACACGCCGCAGTTCCGCCTGACCAATGAGACCAACAAGCTGCGCCTGCTCGCAGGCACCGGGCTTGCCGGCGCCGTGGTGATGACCTTCGACAAGGGCCGCGCCGGCACCAGCGCGCAGGATTTCATCCACCATGACCTGATCGAACGGCTCGGCATCAGCGGGATCGCGGTCGGCTACGACTTCCATTTCGGCAAGGGCCGCGTCGGCTCACCGAGTCTCCTAGTTGCCGAGGCGCCGCGGCTCGGCATCGAGATCGATGTCCAGGCGCATGTCGATATCGAGGAACGGCCGGTTTCCTCCAGCGCCATCCGCATGGCGCTCGCGGAAGGCCAGATCGCGGATGCCAACGCCATGCTGGGCGGTCCCTGGTTCGTCACCGGCGAGGTGATCCATGGCGAGAAACGCGGCCGCGATCTCGGCTATCCCACCGCCAACATCCGCCTCGACAAGAATTGTGGCCTGAAGCACGGCATCTATGCGGTGCGCGTCGGCCGCGGTTCGGAGCGCATCGACGGCGTCGCCAGCTTCGGCCGCCGCCCGACTTTCGACAATGGCGCGCCATTGCTTGAAGTGTTCCTGTTCGACTTCAAGGGCGATCTCTACGGCAATGTGCTTGACGTCGCCTTCATCGGCTTTATCCGCGATGAGCTGAAATTCGACAACATTGAAGCGTTGATCCGGCAGATGGACGACGACAGCGCCCGCGCCAGGGCGCAACTCGCCGCCGCCCCTGAGGCGTTCCCGAAACTCGGAGCGATCGATTGAGCAAGACCGAAAAACAGAAGATGCTGGCGGGCGAATTGTATCGTCCGGGCGATCCGGAATTGCAGGCTGATGCGGCCGCCAACAAGGCTTGGCTCGCGCGCTACAACGCCGCCCTGGCCGCGCCGGCATCTGAACGGCACGCGCTGCTGTCGGAACATTTCGGCCATGTCGGCAAGGGCGCCGTGATCCGTCCGCCGTTCTTCTGCGACTATGGCTACAACATCCACGTGGGCGAGGAGGTCTTCCTCAATTTCAACTGCGTCATTCTCGACATCGTCGAGGTCGTTATCGGCGACCGCACCCAGATCGGGCCCGCCGTGCAGATCTATGCCGCCGACCATCCGCGCGATGCCGAGACCCGGCGCACCGGCCTCGAATTCGGCCGACCGGTGCGGATCGGCCGCGACGTCTGGATCGGAGGCGGTGCCATCATCCTGCCCGGCGTCTCGATCGGCGACGACGCCGTAATCGGCGCCGGCAGCGTAGTCACGCGGGACGTCGCCGCGGGCCAAATTGTCACCGGAAACCCGGCCCGGCCGCGTCCGTGATGAGTTCCTCGGAGCGACCGGCTACCCGAGAAGGCGGGAATCGAACGGAGCCCGAATAATTTCGGCCACGCTAACCTTGGCCGCGTCTCGATGTGCAGGATTGAGGAGAAAGTTCTGGCCTTGGCTGATCGCCGATGGCACTTGCAACAACGCGCTCGAGGAACCGTTAAGCCAGCGATCACCGATGTCACGGGTGATCATCGTCTGAGATCGCCAATCATCGGGTAGGTCGGCGACCACTTCAATCGCGATGTCCGGCAGAGGCTTGACACGGAGTAGTTGGTAGCTGGCCGGAATGAGGTCGCGATCGATATGGACCAGCATCTCAAGTAGTGCGCTTGATGGATGATCCGCTAGATAGACAATTCGTCTGCCCTGCGAATGCCACCGGCCGCTAGCCCTCAGGCCGCCAATTCCCGAAAGATCCGGGTAGTTCGATATCCGCCAAAGCTCCATGTCGTGGGCTCAGGCAAAGATTCCGTGATCTATCCGTTCGAGCATTTCGCGGACCACGGCCGTGCCTAGTTCGTCCTTGAGGAGGTCGATCGGCCTTTGACCCGACAACGTGGCATTCGGACGCTTCAACCAAGTAATCGCTTTCTTTTGATCGCCGAAAACACGATCAGCGAGCGTCTTGATTTCGATTGCCCTGACAAGCCCCTCGGGCGCAAGCGTCGGCTCGACGAGGCTCTGCGCTGCCACGTCGTCGCGCATCGATTGCAGCATGGAATCGATATCGCCGTTAGAATCGCCCTGTCGGCGAAGCTCCTTCAACCTCTCATATGCCTCGGCCAGCGGTTGAGCGCTCATGAATTCTCTCCAATAATCAATAGATTAGTATCTTTGGAAAAAACCACAAGCGCATCGGGACCATCTCCTCGCCGGCCTTTGCGATTTCCTCCTCCGGCTGCTATGGAAGGCGCCATGTTGATACGGCGCATCATCGGCATTAGCGGCCCGGCTTCCGCCTGAGCTCTTAAAGGCTCGGCGCGAGACCGGGATTTTCATGTTCCTCCCGCGATAGATCGCTAAACGAGCCCATCCTAGTCAAACCTGGTCCGATGTCCGAAAAGCCGCAAAAGTCCGACGCCAACGACTATTCCAAGACCCTGTTCCTGCCGCAGACCGAATTCCCGATGCGCGCCGGCCTGCCCCAGCGCGAGCCGGAAATCCTCAAATATTGGAACGAGATCGATCTCTACGACAGGCTGCGCCAATCCGCCAAAGGACGCGCCAAATTCGTCCTGCATGACGGCCCGCCCTATGCCAACGGCAACATCCATATCGGGCACGCGCTGAACAAGATCCTGAAGGACGTGGTGACCAAGAGCCAGCAGATGCTGGGCTTCGATTCCAACTACGTGCCGGGCTGGGACTGCCACGGCCTGCCGATCGAGTGGAAGATCGAGGAGGAGAACTACCGCCGCAAGGGCAAGCAGAAGCCGGATTTCCGCGACTCCGCGGCGATGGTGGCGTTCCGGAAAGAGTGCCGCGCCTATGCGACGCACTGGATCAACGTGCAGCGCGAGGAGTTCAAGCGGCTAGGTGTGATCGGCGACTGGGATCATCCTTATGAGACCATGACCTATCCCGCCGAGGCGCAGATCGCGCGCGAATTGATGAAGTTCGCGGCCAACGGCACGCTCTATCGCGGCTCCAAGCCGGTGATGTGGAGCGTGGTGGAGAAGACCGCGCTGGCGGAAGCCGAAGTCGAGTACGAGGACTACACCTCAGACACGGTGTGGGTGAAATTTCCAGTCACCTCGCCCGCGCATGGCGTCTTGGCGAAGGCGAGCATCGTGATCTGGACCACGACGCCATGGACGCTGCCCGGCAACCGCGCCATCAGCTTCTCGCCGAAGATCGCCTATGGCCTCTATGAGGTCACCGATGCGCCTGCCGACAATTGGGCGAAGGCGGGTGATCTCCTGATCCTGGCGGATGCGCTCGCGGAAAGCGTCTTCAAGCAGGCGCGCGTTACCGCTTACGAGAAGGTGCGCGATCTGCCGGGCGATACGCTCGACGCGGTGGAGACCGCGCATCCCCTCAAGGGTCTCGCGGGCGGCTATGAATTCACGGTCCCGCTGCTCCCGGGCGATCACGTCACCGACGACACCGGCACCGGCTTCGTGCACACCGCGCCCGGCCATGGCCGCGAGGACTTCGACGTCTGGACCGCGAATGCGCGCGAACTGGAAAGCCGCGGCATCAACCCCACGATCCCCTATACCGTCGACGAGAACGGCGCCTTCACGCATCAGGCTCCGGGCTTCGAGGGCAAGCGCGTGATCAACGACAAGGGCGAGAAGGGCGACGCCAACGAGGCCGTGATCAAGGCCCTGATCGAGCGCGGCATGCTGCTCGCGCGCGGGCGGCTGAAACACCAATATCCGCATTCCTGGCGCTCGAAGAAGCCGGTGATCTTCCGCAACACGCCGCAATGGTTCATCGCGATGGATAAGGACATCGCAGCGGACGGCAAGGCGAAGCCAGGGGATACGCTGCGCGCCCGCGCGCTGCAGGCGATCTCGGTGACGCAATGGGTGCCGCCGTCGGGCCAGAACCGCATCAACGGCATGATCGCAAACCGCCCCGACTGGGTGATCTCGCGCCAGCGCGCCTGGGGCGTGCCGATCGCCGTGTTCGTGCGCGAGAAGGGCGACGGCTCGGCCGAGATCCTGCGGGACGAGGCGGTCAACAAACGCATTGCAGACGCATTCGAGCAGGAAGGCGCCGACGCCTGGTACGCCAATGGCGCGCGCGAGCGCTTTCTCGGCTCGCTCGCCAATGAGGATTGGAAGAAGGTCGACGACATCCTGGACGTCTGGTTCGACTCCGGCTCGACGCACGCCTTCGTGCTGGAAGACCCCGTGCACTTCCCGGGGCTTGCCGGCATCAAGCGCAAGATCGAGGGCGGCGACGACACCGTGATGTATCTGGAAGGAAGCGACCAGCATCGCGGCTGGTTTCATTCCTCGCTGCTGGAGAGCTGCGGCACCCGCGGCCGTGCGCCGTATGACGTCGTGTTGACCCACGGCTTCACGCTGGACGAGAACGGCCGCAAGATGTCGAAATCGCTCGGCAACACCGTCGAGCCGCAGAAGGTGATCAAGGATTCCGGCGCCGACATCCTGCGGCTGTGGGTCTGCGCGACCGACTATTCCGACGACCAGCGCATCGGCCCGGAAATCCTGAAGAACACCATCGAGACCTATCGCAAGCTGCGCAACACGGTGCGCTGGATGCTCGGCACGCTGCATCACTTCAAGCCCAGCGAGAAGGTCGCCTATGGCGAGATGCCCGAGCTCGAGCGGCTGATGCTGCATGAGCTGGCCGGCCAGGCCGCGATCATCCGCAAGGCCTACGCCGAATTCGACTACAAGACCGTGGTCGCGAGCCTTGCGACGTTCATGAACACGGAATTGTCGGCTTTCTATTTCGACATCCGCAAGGACACGCTCTATTGCGATCCGCCGTCCTCGGTCGCGCGCAAGGCGGCGCTGACCACGATCGACATGATCTGCGATGCGGTCCTGAAATGGCTGGCGCCGGTGCTGAGCTTCACCGCCGACGAGGCGTGGCGGATGTACCGGCCGGACGCGGAGCCGTCCGTGCACCTGACGCTGTTCCCCGAGGGGCTGGAGAAATTCCGCGACGAGCGGCTGGCCACCAAATGGGAGACCGTCCGCGACATCAGGCGCGTCGTCACCGGCGCGCTCGAGATCGAGCGTGCGGCCAAGAACATCGGCTCCTCGCTGGAAGCCTCGCCGCTGGTCTACGTCTCCGACCAGGAGATGCTCGACACGCTGTTCAACGTCGATCTTGCGGAAGTCTGCATCACATCGAACGCGATGGTGACCAACCAGGACGCGCCGGAGCATGCATTCCGCCTCAACGAGGTGCCGGGCGTTGCGGTGGTGGTGGAGAAAGCGGTCGGCCGCAAATGCGCGCGCTCGTGGAAGATCCTGCCCACCGTCGGCGAGGATGCCGAATATCCCGACGTCTCCCCGCGCGACGCGCAGGCGTTGCGGGAGTGGAAGGCGCTCGGGGTAGCCGTGTAACTGCCCGCATGACCCCTCCCGTGCGCGCCGGCATCATCGCGGCGGTCATCACGCTGATCCTCGACCAAGCATCGAAGCTCTGGCTGCTGTTCGTGTTCGACCTCCCCGGGCGCGGCGTGGTGAAGGTGACGCCGTTCTTCGACCTGGTGCTAGCATGGAACGTCGGGATCAGCTTCGGCTGGTTCCAGAGCAACAGCCCGGCGGCGCAGCTCGTGCTGATGGCGGTCAAGGCGATCGCGGTGGTGGCGCTGGCGATCTGGATGGCGTACTCGCGGACCCTGCTTGCGACAATTGCGCTCGGGCTGATCATCGGCGGCGCGATCGGCAACGCCATCGACCGCTTCGCCTATGGCGCGGTGGTCGATTTCGCCCTGTTTCATATCCAGATCGGGGAAAAAACCCTCAATTGGTACGTCTTTAACCTCGCGGACGTGGCGATCGTTGTCGGGGTAGCCGCACTATTGTATGATTCCTTCCTGGGGGTCCCCGCCGCAAAAGCGCCCTGATCGCGGCCGATACGGCTCTGCTAGCGGGTAGGATTTCAAGGGCGGAACCGTGCCTAAGCCGGTGATCACCCTAGCGAATTTAAAGAGTGGGGAAGAGCGCGATGCGCCACACTGAAGCCAACGCTCCACAAGCCGATAGCTCGACTTCCTGGAAAGCGCTGATGCATGGATTGCGGCTCTCCGCGGTCGCCCTCGGCATCGGCCTCGTGATGGCCGCAGGTCCTGTGCGGGCCGGCGATGACGGGGACGACGAGGATGACAAGACCTTCGAAGAGAAGGTCATCGAAGGCATCATGAAGGGCCTCGGCGGCACCAACATGGAAAACCGCGGCATCGACTACCGCGAGCGCTCGCCGCTGGTCGTGCCCCCCAACCTCAACCTGCCCGCGCCGGCGGCTTCCGCCGAGGCCAAGGTGCCGAATTGGCCGAAGGATCCCGACGAGGCGCGCCGCAAGGCGGCAATCGCGGCGCGGAAGAACACCAACAAGGATCCGCGCGAAGCCAGCCGCATCCTGACGCCGAGCGAGCTCGCTCAGAAGAGCGACAAGAAGTCCAGCGGCGGCGAGTCGGTCGACCAGCCCGGCGGCAACCCCGGCGCCAACGCGATCCTCTCGCCGGACCAGCTCGGCTATAAGGGCGGCTTCAGCGGGCTGTTCGGCGGCGCCAAGACGGAGACCGCCCCCTTCAAGGGCGAGCCGAACCGGGAATCCCTGACCCAGCCGCCGCCCGGCTACCAGACGCCATCGCCGAACTATGCCTATGGCACCGGGCCGAAGGAATCGCTCAACAAGGAATACAACCCGTCGCAGGGCAAGTATGGCGATTAATTAATCTCGTCTCTCGCCTTCGTGACGATAACAGATTTGAGCGCAGCCTATGATGCTGTCATACCCGGAGCAATCTTGCTCCGGGTTTTTTAGATAGGTCCTGATGTCCCAGCACCGCCTTGTGGTTTCGCTTCTTGCCGGATTGCTTTCGACGGCCTCCCTTTCCGCCTCCAGCGCCATTGCCCAGACCACGGTCACCTCGGAACGCCCTGCGAGCTTCACGCTGAACAACGGCCTGCAGGTGGTGGTGATCCCCGATCACCGCACTCCGGTCGTGACGCAGATGATGTGGTACAGGGTCGGTTCCGCCGACGAGACCCCCGGCAAATCGGGATTGGCGCATTTCCTCGAACACCTGATGTTCAAGGGAACCGCCAAGCATCCGGCCGGCGAATTCTCCCAGACGGTGCTGCGGGTCGGCGGCAATGAGAACGCCTTCACCTCCACCGACTACACCGGCTATTTCCAGCGCGTGCCGCGCGAGCAGCTCGGCAAGATGATGGAATTCGAGGCCGACCGGATGACCGGCCTGATCCTGCAGGACGAGAACGTGCTGCCGGAGCGCGATGTCGTGCTGGAAGAATACAACATGCGCGTCGCCAACAATCCGGATGCGCGGCTCACCGAGCAGATCATGGCGGCGCTCTATCTCAACCATCCCTATGGCCGTCCGGTGATCGGCTGGCACCAGGAAATCGAAAAGCTCGACCGCGAGGACGCGCTCGCCTTCTACAAGCGCTTCTATGCGCCCAACAACGCGATCCTGATCATCGCCGGCGACGTCGACGCGAGCGAGATCCGCCCGATGGTGGAGAAGAATTTCGCCGACATTCCTGCGCAATCCTCGATCCCCGCAAAGCGGCTGCGGCCGCAGGAACCGACGCCGGTCTCGCCGCGCACGGTGACGCTGGCCGATCCACGCGTCGAGCAGCCGACCATGCGCCGCTATTACCTCGTCCCGTCGGCCGCCACGGCGGCGGTCGGTGAAAGCCCCGCGCTCGACGTGCTCGCGCAACTGATGGGCGGCGGCGCCAATTCCTACCTCTACCGCTCGCTGGTGATCGACCGTCAGCTCGCGATCTCGACCGGCGCCAATTACCAGGGCACCGCGCTCGATCCCTCGCAGTTCATCATCGCCGCAACACCGAAGCCTGGCGTCGAGTTCGCGCAGATCGAGGACGCGATCGACAAGGTCATTGCCGATATCGCGCAGAACCCGCCGCGCGCCGAGGACCTCGAGCGCGTGAAGACCCAGTTGATCGCGGAATCGATCTACGCGCAGGATAACCAGGCGACGCTGGCACGCTGGTATGGCGGCGCGCTCACCACGGGTTTGAGTGTCGACGATATCAGGAGCTGGCCCGAGCGCATCCGCGCCGTCACCGCCGAACAGGTCCGCGAAGCCGCGCAAAACTGGCTCGACAAGAAGCGTTCCGTGACCGGTTACTTGATCAAGGATACTGCGCCCAAACGCGAGGAGAAGCGCTCGTGACTTATTCTCTCACTCGGCGTTCGGTCCTCGTCGGCGGCAGCGCGCTCGCGCTGACGACGATGCTCGCATCGCGCCCGTCGCAGGCCGCAACCAAGATCCAGCGTCTTGTATCGCCCGGCGGCATCGAGGCCTGGTTCGTGCAGGATTCGACCGTGCCGCTGATCGCGATGGAATACGCCTTCGGTGGCGGCGCCAGCCAGGATCCCGCCGCCAAGCCCGGCGTCGGCAATCTGGTCGGCGACCTGCTCGACGAAGGTTCCGGCGATCTCGATTCCAAGACCTTCCACGAGCGGCTCGATCGCCGCGCCATCGAATTGAGCTTTTCCTCGCAGCGCGACAATTTCCGCGGCTCGCTGCGCATGCTCAAGGACAACAAGGACGAGGCCTTCGACCTCTTGCGCACGGCGCTGACCTCGCCGCGCTTCGAGCCGAGCGATGTCGAGCGCATCCGCGCGCAGGTGCTGTCCAACCTGCGCCGCGAATCCACCAACCCGAGTTCGCTTGCAGGCCGCAAATTCCTCGAAGTCGCGTTCGGCGACCATCCCTACGGCCGGGGAGCCCAGGGCACGCTCGAGAGCGTGCCGACGATCGAGATCGCCGAGCTCAAGGACTATGTCCGCCGGGTCCTCGCCAAGGACACGCTCAAGGTCGCCGTGGTCGGCGATGTCGATCCGGACACGCTCGGCAAATTGCTCGACAAGACCTTTGGCGGGCTGCCGGCCAAGGCCACGCTCACGCCGGTCGCCGACGTCGTCGCGGCCAAGCCGCCGCAGCGCACCCTCATTCCGCTCGACGTGCCGCAAACGGTCGTGACCTTCGGCGGCCCCGGCATCCGCCGCAACGAGCCAGACTTCATGCCGGGCTACGTCGTCAACCACATCCTCGGCGGCGGCGGATTGTCCTCGCGGCTTTACCGCGAAGTGCGCGAGAAGCGCGGGCTGGCTTATTCCGTCTATGGAGCGCTGGTCTGGATGGAGCACTCCTCGCTGTTCATCGGCAATACCGGCACCCGCGCCGATCGCGCCGGCGAAACGGTGGACGCGATCGAGAAGGAAGTCCGCCGCATGGCCGAGGAGGGCCCGACCCAGAAGGAGCTCGACGAGGCCAAGTCGTATTTGAAGGGTTCGCAGATGCTGGCGCTCGATACCTCCTCGAAGCTCGCGCAGGCGATGCTGCAGTATCAGACCGACAAGCTGCCGATCGACTACATCGAGAAGCGCAACGCCATCGTCGACGCGGTGACGCTGGACGACGCCAGGAAGGTGTCGCAGCGGCTCTGGGGCCAGGGCCTGCTCACGGTCGTTGTCGGCCGCACCCCGCAGGCCGCGGCCCAACCGGCCAGCGCGCCATCAGCCGCAACGCCGCCGGCCGCAAGCCCACCTGCCGCCGCGCCGTCAGCCGCAAAGCCGTCCGCGCCGAACTGAGTCGGGCTGCTCGCCCCGCGAGCTACACTATCCGTCCCTCATGGTGAGGAGGCGCGTAGCGCCGTCTCGAACCATGAGGCCCCGGTCTCGCCCGCGGCCATCCTTCGAGACGCGGCCTCCTCAGGATGAGGGTCTGTGCTCGCGGAGCATGTGCATGGGAAAACCGCTATGGTGCGGTGGACGATTCCCTTAGAGCTTCGCTCTGATCGACCACCGGTGATGCCATGCTGCGGGTTGCCCGCGACCTCTTCATTGACGAGAACGATATCGAGATCGGTTTCGTGCGCGCCTCGGGTCCGGGCGGGCAGAACGTCAACAAGCTCGCGACTGCGGCGCAGCTACGCCTCGACACGCACAAGATCGCGCTCGCCGAGGATGTCCGGGCGCGGCTGGTCCGATTGGCCGGCCAGCGCATGACCAAGGATGGTGTGATCGTGATCCACGCCCAGCGCTTCCGCACCCAGGAGCGCAATCGCGCCGACGCGATTGAGCGCCTGCTCGAGTTGTTGCGCGAAGCCATGGTTCGGCCAACCCCGCGCCGACCGACCAAGCCGACGCTCGGCTCCAAGCAGCGGCGCCTGGAAGGCAAGAAGCGCCGCGGCGACATCAAGGCACGGCGCGGCGCAAGAGGGTTTGAGGATTGATGCCAAACGCGCGGATGCTGCGCTCCCTCTCCCGCTTGCGGGAGAGGGTTGGGGTGAGGTGTCTCCGCACTGGGAGAACGGCCGCCGAAGGCGGCCTATGCCTCTCCCGCAAGCGGGAGAGGTGAAGAGTTCGCGCTAGTAGCGCTTGCTGCCGGGAGCAGCGGGCTCCGTTGCCGTGCCTTTGTGCGCTCCAGATCCGGCGCCGGCGCCCACCGTGCCCTTAGCGCCGGCCTTCGCGCCGGCCTTTCCGGTCGGAGCGGCCGTCTGCGCGTTCATCTCCTCATCGCCGCTGCCCGTCATCCCACCCGGCGCCGCGCCCCTTTCCTGCGCGCCGCCGCGGATCGTGCCGCCGGTGGCAGCACCTTGCGCAAGGACAGGGCCGACAAGTGCGGCCGAGAGGGCAAGCGCAATCACAGAGGTTTTCGCTAGCTTCATCCATTGCTCCTGGATTTTGTTCGTGCGGGAAGGTTCGGCGGTTCCATACGCCGCCTGCTGCGCCGGTCTCCCCTTCACGCGGATTGAACGTCTCGCAAACGACGCGTGCGCCATGCAATCTGCGTCGTGTGGAGATCGTGCAGGGATTTCGGGGCAATTTCGCGAAATTGCGCTTCACATATGCGGCGGCATCAAGCGGTTTGGCCGGCACGATTTTCCTAGCCGCAGGTCATCGACGCGTTTTGTTCTGCGGTGAAACAGCCCGCTACTACCACCACCTTTCGTGCGCGACCTAGAGTTACCGCGTACAGGCGGTGATGTGGATGAGAAGGTTACGCGCAACGGCAGCAATCGGGCTTGGATGTTGCAGTGCGTTGCTCGCCACGATCGCGGCTGCGCAGATGCCATTGCCTGCCGCCAAGCCGCCCGATGGTGCTGCGCTGTTCAAGCAGCAATGCGGGACCTGCCACACCACGAACCTGTCCGATCCGGTCCGCCAAGGCCCGCCTCTGTTCAAGATCGTCGGCCGCCCCGCGGGCAAGGCCGAGGGCTTTCACTATTCGTCCGGCTTCGCGCAAGCCGATTTCATCTGGGACGACGCCAGGCTCGACGCCTGGCTCACCAACCCGCAGGCGATGATCCCCGGCTCCATCATGGCCTATCGCCAGGCCAAACCGGAGACCCGCGCCGCCATCATCGCCTATCTGAAGGAGCTCAACTGAATGGCAAAACCCGTTCACTCGATGATCCGCGTGCTCGACGAGGCGAAGTCGCTCGATTTCTACGCGCGCGCCTTCGGCCTTAAGGTCGCCGATCATCTCAAGTTTGACGATTTCGCGCTGATCTACCTGCGCCACCCGTCCTCCCCCTTCGAGGTCGAGCTGACCGTCAATTTCGACCGCAAGGAGCCCTATACGCTCGGCGACGGCTACGGCCATCTCGCTGTGATCGTCGACGATGTCGATGCCGAGCATGCGCGGTTCGAGCGGGAGAAGCTCGCGCCGGGACCGCTGCGCGATTTCAAGCATGACGGCAAGACGCTGGCGCGCTTCTTCTTCGTCGCCGATCCCGATGGCTACAAGATCGAGGTGATCCAGCGCGGCGGCCGCTTCGGATAATTCCCAATAACAAGCAATCAACAATGACAAAACATTCCACGGAGGAAACCCATGAGAGAAGTCGATCGTCGAAGCAAATATGATCGCCGCGTCTTCCTGAAGGGCGCGGCGACGGCGGTACCGACCGTCGCCATTGCCACCAGCGCGGGACTGACCATCAGCGATGCCTGGGCCGATGACGCCACCACGCTGACGCCGGCGACCTTGAAGACACTGGTGAAGATGGCGCGCGACATCTATCCGCACGATTTCCTGGGTGACAGCTATTACATCATCGCGATCAAGCCCTGGGACGGCAAGGCGGCCAAGGATCCCGCGATCAAGTCGCTGATCAACGAGGGAGTCGTCAGACTGGACCAGGAGGCCAACGACCGCCACAAGGTCCCCTACGTCCAGGTGCCCTGGGAAGCTGACCGCGTGGTGCTGTTGCAAGGGATCGAGCAAAGCGCATTCTTCCAGAAGATCCGCGGCGATCTCGTCGTCTCGCTCTACAACCAGAAAGAGGTCTGGCCGAAGTTCGGTTATGAGGGCTCGTCCGCCGAACATGGCGGCTACATAAAGCGCGGCTTCGCCGACATCGACTGGCTCCCGAAAGCTTAGAGCATGATCCGGAAAAGTGGGTACCGGTTTTCCCTGCGACAAACGCGAAGCGTTTGCGCGGAGATCATGCTCAAAACAAAGTAACGCTCTGGGAGGATCACATGGCAAAATTCGATCTCAATGACAGTGGCGTGGTGGTGATCGTGGGCTCCGGCGCGGGCGGTGGAACGCTCGGCAATGAGCTGGCGCAGAAGGGCGTGAAGGTCGTCATCCTCGAAGCCGGACCGCGCATCGAGAACCAGGACTTCATCAACGACGAGTGGGACAGCTTTGCGCAGCTCGCCTGGTCGGACATGCGCACGACGTCGGGAAGCTGGCGCGTTGCCAAGGACTTTCCGAATCTGCCGGCGTGGATCGTGAAGGCGGTGGGCGGCTCGACCACGCACTGGGCCGGCGCCTCTCTCCGTTTCGACGAGCACGAATTCAAGGTCAAGAGCACCTATGGCGGCATCCCCGGCGCCAATCTGCTGGACTGGCCGATCACGCTCGCCGAGATGGAGCCGTATTACGCCAAGGCCGAGAACAAGATGGGCGTGACGCGGACCAACGGCATTCCGGGCCTGCCCGGCAACAACAATTTCAAGGTGCTGGAGGCCGGCGCCAGGAAGCTCGGCTACAAGACCGTGCACACCGGCAACATGGCGATCAACAGCGAACCGCGTGACGGCCGCGGCTCCTGCCAGCAGATCGGCTTCTGCTTCCAGGGCTGCAAGTCGGGCGCGAAATGGTCGACGCTTTACACCGAAATCCCGAAGGGCGAAGCCACAGGCAATCTCGAAGTGCGCCCGGGCAGCATGGTGATCAAAATCGAGCACGATCAATCCGGCAAGGTGACCGGCGTGGTCTATGCCGACGAAAGCGGCGCGATGCAGCGCCAGAAGGCCCGCGTGGTCGCGGTCGCCGGCAATTCGATCGAGAGCCCGCGGCTGCTGCTCAACAGCGCCTCGAACATGTTCCCGGATGGGCTCGCCAACTCGTCCGGCCAGGTCGGCCGCAACTACATGCGGCACATGACTGGCAGCGTGTATGCGACCTTCGAGAAATCGGTGCACATGTATCGCGGCACCACGATGGCCGGCATCATCCGCGACGAGGCCAAGAACGATCCCTCACGCGGCTTCGTCGGCGGCTATGAGATGGAGACGCTGTCGCTCGGCCTGCCATTCATGGCTGCCTTCCTCAGTCCCGGCGCATGGGGACGCCCGTTCACCAGTGCGATGGAAGGCTATCCACGGATGGCCGGCATGTGGCTGGTCGGCGAGGACATGGCGCAGGAGACCAACCGTGTCACGCTTGATCCCAAGGCGAAGGACAAGTTCGGCATGCCGGTCGCGAGCGTGCATTTCGACGATCATCCGAACGATCTCGCGATGCGCGCCCATGCCTACAAGCAGGGTGCCGCGGTCTACGAGGCGGTCGGCGCCACCGTCACCTATCCGACACCGCCCTACCCGAGCACGCACAATCTCGGCACCAACCGGATGAGCGAGAAGGCGAAAGATGGCGTGGTGAACAAATACGGCCAGACCCACGACATCAAGAACCTCTTCGTCTCGGATGGCAGCCAGTTCACCAGCGGTGCGGCGTGCAACCCGACCCTGACGATCGTGTCGCTCGCGATCCGGCAGGCGGACCATATTGCCGGCGCGATGCAGCGGAAGGAGATTTAGGTTGGACGAATCGCTCCAACCGCGCACTCGCTCCGCCTCTCCCGCTTGCGGGGGAGGCCGACGCGCTCGGCAGCGCTCTTGCGCGCCTGAGCGCGGCGGGTGGGGGCTCTCTCCCCACGGCTAGTCCCATCGTAGAGACACCCTCACCCCAGCCCTCTCCCGCAAGCGGGAGAGGGAGCCGCCCTACTCCGCGGCGTCGAGAATGGCGGGCCTGTCGCGCAACTCGGGCGAGGCCGCGCTCTTGGAGCGATAGATCAGGCAGGAGCAGCGCAGCAGCGAGGCGAAATTGCTGACCTCGCCGTGATGGTCGAGAACCTCGTTGTGCAGCGTGGTGAGGAATTTCGCCAGGCTCATCCCCTCCTTCGCCGCGATCTCTTCCAGTGTGTCCCAGAATGCCAGTTCCAGCCGGATCGAGGTGCAATGGCCGCCAAGTCGCAGCGATCTGGTCTGCGATTCGTAGTCGCGTTGCGGCTGATGGGCGAACAAATGGCACATGGAATCCTCCTGCCAGATTATAATTTTTCTAAACGATATACCCGGCCGCACAACCCGACAATCCTGCGCTGCACAGGCAGCGTCCAGCGAATGCCAGTCTCTTCAAGACGATAGGCAGGTCCCGTCCCCAGCGCGGCGTGGATTTCCGGACCGGGCGCATGCATTTGCTGCGGCGCCCGCCTAGAATGCGGCCTTAACCCGAATCGATCCCACGCCATGCCCGTCCGTCAGCTTCCCGAACAGGTCGTCAATCGCATCGCCGCCGGCGAGGTGGTCGAGCGTCCCGCGAGCGTGGTCAAGGAACTGGTGGAGAATGCGATCGATGCCGGCGCCAGCCGGATCGACATCTTTACCGATGGCGGCGGGCGGCGGCGGATCGGCATCACCGACGACGGCGGCGGCATGACCCGCGCCGACCTCGCGCTTGCGGTCGACCGCCATGCCACCTCAAAACTCGACGACGAGGACCTGCTGCGGATCCGGACGCTGGGGTTCCGCGGCGAGGCGCTGCCTTCGATCGGCGCGGTGGCAAGGCTCAACATCGTGACGCGACATGCGAGCGAGCCGCATGCATGGTCGCTCTCGGTCGAAGCCGGCGCGAAGTCCGAGATCATGCCCGCGGCGCTCGGTCAGGGCACCCGCGTCGAGGTCGGCGATCTCTTCTATGCGACGCCGGCGCGGCTGAAATTCCTCAAGACCGACCGCACCGAAGCGGAAGCGATCCGCGAGGTGGTGCGGCGGCTGGCGATGGCGCGGCCCGACATCGCCTTCACCCTCGCCGGCGAGGAGCGCGCGCCCGTGACCTGGGCTGCGGCACTGCCCGGCGCCCCCGGACGGCTGACGCGGCTCGGTGATATCCTGGGGAGCGATTTCCGCGGATGCGCCATTGAGGTCCGCGCCGAGCGCGAGGGCGTCGTGATCGAAGGCTTTGCCGCCGCGCCCTCGCTGACGCGGGCGAATGCGCTTGGGCAGTACCTGTTCGTCAACGGTCGCCCGGTGCGCGACAAGCTGATCCTGGGCGCGGTGCGCGCGGCCTATGCCGACTACCTGCCGCGCGACCGCCATCCGGTGGTGGCGCTGTTCGTCACGCTGCCGCCGCAGGAGGTCGACGCCAATGTGCATCCGGCCAAGACCGAGGTGCGCTTCCGCAATGCCGGCCTCGTCCGCGCCCTGATCGTGCATGCGCTCAAAGAAGGCCTCGGGCGCGAGGGACGGCGCACCGCGGCCAATACTGACGGCGCGGCGCTCTCCGCCTTCCGTCCCTCGTTCGCGCCGCCACGGCCGAGCAATTGGGATTGGCGCCAGTCGCCGGCCTATCCGGTGCGGCCGATGCCTTCATTCGACGGCGCGGCCGCGAACGCGTTGGCCGAACCTGGCCAGGCCGCCTTCGACGTCGGCACGCCGACCGCCGATGTCCGCTTCGAGGCGCAGCCGGCGGCCGACCTGCTCGATCGCCCGCTTGGCGCAGCGCGCACGCAGATCCACGAGACCTACATCGTCTCGCAGACCCGCGACGGGCTCGTCGTGGTGGATCAGCACGCCGCCCATGAACGCATCGTCTATGAAAGGCTGAAGGCGTCGCTGGCCAAAAACGGCGTGCAGCGGCAGATCCTGCTGATTCCTGAAATCGTCGAGCTCGATGAATCCACCGTCGAGAAGCTGCTCGATCGCGCCGAGGAGCTTGCCAGTTACGGGCTTGCGATCGAGTCCTTCGGCCCCGGCGCGGTCGCGGTGCGCGAGACGCCGTCGCTGCTCGGCAAGGCCAACGCGGCCGGGCTCTTGCGCGACCTCGCCGAGCACATGGCCGAATGGGACGAGGCGCTGCCGCTCGAGCGACGCCTGATGCATGTCGCCGCCACCATGGCCTGCCACGGCTCGGTCCGCGCCGGCCGCCGCCTCAAGCCGGAAGAGATGAACGCGCTGCTCCGCGAGATGGAAGATACGCCGAACTCCGGCCAGTGCAACCACGGCCGGCCGACCTATGTGGAATTGAAATTGTCGGATATCGAGAAGCTGTTCGGCAGAAGATGAGGCGTGAGATGCGGTAGGGTGGGCAAAGGCGCGCTTGCGCCGTGCCCACCATCAGCACTGCGCTCGCAATGGTGGGCACGCTTCGCTTTGCCAACCCTACGGCACCTTCAAGAACACGAACTCGGTGTCGTCGTAGGCGCGGCGCTCCAATTCCTCGAAACCATCCGGCGCAGCGAGCGCGGCGGCTTTCGCCTCTTCCACCACCAGCAGCGCGCCCGGCGTCAGCCACGCACCGTCGCGTAAGGACGCCAGCGCCTTCTCCGCCAGTCCCTTGCCGTAGGGCGGATCGAGGAACACCAGCGAGAACGGTTCGACGGGATGCGCAGGCCCGAGATTGGTGGCGTCGCGGCGGAATACTTTTGTCACGCCGCCGAGGCCCAGCGACTCCACATTGTTACGCAGCAGCGCGCGGGCTTCGGCGCCGTTATCGACGAACAGCGCGAACTTCGCGCCGCGCGACACCGCCTCGATGCCGAGCGCGCCGGTGCCGGCGAAGAGGTCGAGCACGCGCGCGCCCTCGATCGGATCGTCATAGGCGTGGACGAGGATGTTGAACACGGACTCGCGCAATCGATCCGCGGTCGGACGGATGTCGCGTGAAGATGGCGCGGCCAGGTTGCGGCCCTTCAATCGTCCCCCGACGACGCGCATTCACAACTCTCCGTCATGCCCGGGCTCGACCCGGGCATCCACGTGCTTCAGTCCGCGGCGCGAGAAAGCCGTGGATGGCCGGGTCAAGCCCGGCCATGACGAAGCACTGAGAGCGGACCGATTGCCGCTACGCATCGGCCCGCCTACTCGTCCTTCGGCTTGAAGTCGCGCTTGCCGTGATAGGCGCGCTTGACGCGGCGCGGCGGGCCGTAGCCGGCATTCTCTTCCTCGTTACGAATGCGCGCCTCCTCGCTGCCGGAGCGCTGCACCAGCACGCGGTGGCCCTTGCTGTCGGCAATCACCGCGCGCTTGCTTTTGGGCGGCTTCCTGTCACGTAGCGCATCGTCGTCACCGCCGGCATGGTGCTCTGGCCGGGCGAAGTCGGCGCCCGCAAGCTTGGCGACCTTCTCGCCGAGCTGCTCGCGCAGCACCCGTGTCTTGACCTCATCGACCTTGCCTTCCTCGAGCTCGCCGAGCTGGAACGGACCGTAGGAGATCCGGATCAGCCGGTTCACCTCGAGGCCGAGATGCGCCATCACATTGCGCACCTCGCGGTTCTTGCCCTCGCGGATCGCGAACACCAGCCAGACGTTCGAGCCCTGGTCGCGCTCCAGCGTCGCCTCGATCGGACCGTATTTGACGCCCTCGACCTCGACGCCCTTCTTCAGTTCATCGAGCTGCGCCTGCGTGACCTCGCCATGGGCGCGGACGCGATAGCGGCGCAGCCAGCCGGTGTCGGGCAGTTCGAGCACGCGCGCGAGCCCGCCGTCATTGGTGAGCAGCAGCAATCCCTCGGTGTTGAAATCGAGCCGGCCGACGCTGATCAGCCGCGGCAGGCCTTCGGGCAGATTGTCGAACACGGTCGGACGCCCTTCGGGATCGTCATGGGTCGTCATCAGGCCGCGTGGCTTGTGATACATGAACAATCGCGTCCGCTCGCGCGGCGGCAACGGCTTGCCGTCGACGGCGACGACATCGTTCGCGGTGACGTCGAGGGCCGGCGAATTGATGACGCGGCCGTTCACGGTGACGCGGCCCTGCGTCACCATCTCCTCGGCATCGCGGCGTGAGGCCAGGCCGGCACGCGCCAGCACTTTTGCAATCCGCTCGCCGGACTTTTTCGGCTTCGGCTCCGGACGCGGCCGCCTCTCGAAGTCCGCCGGACGTTCGCGATAGGCGCCGCGGCCGCCGAAGGCCGGGCGCTTCGCAAAGATCTTGCTGTCATCCTCATTGTCGCGGCGCGGACGATCGCCGAAACGGCCTTCGCTGCGCGGATGCTCCTGCCAATCGGTCCGCCCCTCGGGGCGCTCGCTGCGACGATCGAACTTGCGATCATCGCGCTCGCGCGGGCGATCGCATTTCGGCCGCTCACGGAATGGACGATCGCCCTGCTGACGGTCGTCGCGCGAGCGCGAAAAGCGCGGGCGCTCGTCGCCGCCACGATCGTCGCGCGGCCGGTCATAGCGCGGCTTGTCGAACTTCGGCCGGTCGAAATCGCGCTCGCGCTTCTCCCACGGCTTGGACTCGCCACGCGGCGGACGATCGCCGAAATCCTTGCGCGGTCCGCGGTCGCTCTTGCGATCCCCGCCGCGGGAGAATTTCTTGTCGCCACCAAATTTTCTCTCGGAACGCTCGCCAAATGAGCGTTCGCCGCGAGGACCCTCACCGCGCTCGCGGAACGGTCGCTTCTCGCCGTCGCGGTCGCGTGAAGCGTATGGCTTCCTGTCGCCGAACTTCCGGTCCGAAAAGCGGCCGGCCGGTCGGGCATCATCGCGCGGCGCGCGATCATCGCGACCGAATTTCGGACGATCGCCGCGCGGCTTGAAGGTGCGCTCGCCGCGATCCTCGCGCGGGCGGTCGTCGCGCTTGAAGCGCGGTCGATCGCCAAACTCGCGGCGCGGCGCATCGCCCTCCTCGCGGCGGCGGAACGGGCGATCCTCGCGCTTGCCGCCAAACGAACGCTTCTCACCCTCGTCCCGGTCCCGCCCATAGCCGCGCTTAGCGAACTTTTTCTCCGGCCCGCGCGCCGCGCCGGAACGGCTCTTGCCGGGGGGCCGGTCCCGCCGGCCGCGCGGGGAGTCGTTGTGTTTGTCGCGGTCGCGGGGCATGAAAGGTCTCGCTTCTCAAATGTCGGTCAAAAAGGCATTTGCGTGCGCCGCTATCGGGCCGCATCTCTTGCAAAGCCGGGTGTCCACTGTTGCTGAAGGCGCAGCTAGTAGCAGGTTTCTTGCGATGATACGAGGCATGACTGCCCCTTCTTTCATGGATTTGGCGCTGAAAACCGCCAAAAACGCCGGAAACGCCGGCGAAGTTCCGATCGGCTGCGTGATCGTGCGAGGCTACGACGTGATCGCCACCGCCGGCAACCGGACCCTCACCGACCGCGACCCGACCGCGCATGCCGAGATTTTGGCGATCCGGCAGGCCGCCGAGGCGATCGGCACCGAGCGATTGGTGGATTGCGACCTCTATGTCACGCTCGAGCCCTGCACCATGTGCGCCGCCGCGATCTCGTTCGCCCGCATCCGCCGGCTCTATTACGGCGCGGCCGACCCCAAGGGCGGCGCCGTCGAATCCGGCGTGCGGTTCTTCTCGCAGCCCACCTGCCACCACCGGCCGGAAATCTATCCCGCCATCGGCGAGCGAGAGGCGGCGGCGCTGCTGCGGGAGTTCTTTCGGGAGCGGCGGTAGCGGGCCCGCCCGTCATTGCGAGCGGAGCGAAGCAATCCATGCCGCCACTTGCTGAGGCATGGATTGCTTCGTCGCTTCGCTCCTCGCAATGACGATCACCCCGCCAGGAAAAACTCCCGCAGCAATTTTGCCGTCGCCTCCGGATTCTCCTCGGTCAGGAAATGCCCGGAATCGACGGGCGCTCCGCTGACATTGGTCGCCCACTGCTTCCAGGTGTCGAGCGGCGTCGCCGCGGCACTCGCGATCCCGGCATCGCCCCACAGCGCCAGCATCGGGATCGTGATCTTCTTGCCCGCCTCGAAGTCCGCCTTGTCGATCTCGTAATCGGCATAAGCACCGGCGCGGTAATCCTCGCACATCGCATGCACGCGCGAGGGATCGCGGAACGGCGCCAGATAATGCTCCAGCGCGCGCGGATCGATGGCATCCAGCGTTTTCGATTTGGTCTGGCTCGCCATCTTGTGCTTCAGGAAGAAATCCGGCGCGCCCAGGATCAGCGTCTCCGGAAACGGGGCCGGCTGCGCCAGGAAGGTCCAGTGATAGATCTTCAGCGCATAGAGCCGGTTGATGCGCTCCCAGTAATTATAGGTCGGCAGGATATCGAGCACCGCGAGCTTCGATAGCCGGCCCGGATGGTCGAGCGCCAGCCGATAGGAGACGCGGCCGCCGCGGTCGTGGCCGGCAAGCGCGAAATGCACATGGCCGAGCTTCTCCATCGCCTCGATCAGCGTCTTCGCCATCGCACGCTTGGTATAGGGCGTGTGGTCCTTGTCGCTGTCAGGCATGTCGGACCAGCCATAGCCCGGCAGGTCGGCGATGATCAGCGTGAACCTGTCGTCGAGCTTTGGCGCCACCGAATGCCACATCACATGCGTGGACGAAAACCCATGGAGCAGCAGCAGCGGCGGCCCCTTGCCGCCGACGCGCGCGAAGATGCGGCCGGAGGACGTATTGATCCATTCAGAGGCATAACCGGGAAACAGATCGGCGAGATCGGACATTCGCGAACACTCCTGCGGCGGTGTCATTGCCGGGCCTGACCCGGCAATCCATCCTACCAAGAGATTCTTTGAAGATGGATACGCGGGTCAAGCCCGCATATGACGAGTTCGTCAGACGCCCTTCTCGGCCTCCACCGCCTGCCAGGCGATATCGCGGCGGCAAAAGCCGTCCGGCCAGTGGATGCGGTCAATCGCGGCGTAGGCGCGCCGCTTGGCCTCAGTGACGGTGTTGCCCGACGCGCAGATGTTGAGCACGCGGCCGCCATTGGCGAGGATGGCGCCATCCTTCTCGACCGTGCCGGCATGGAAGATCTCGACGCCCTCGATCTGAGCGGCCTCGTCGAGCCCTTCGATGCGCGTGCCCTTCTTGTAATCGCCGGGATAGCCCTTCGCCGCCATCACCACCGTCAGCGCCGGCTCGGGGAACCAGCGCAGATCAAAATTCTTGAGCTGCCCGTCACAGGCAGCGAGGAAGGCCGGCACGATGTCGGACATCATCCGCAGCATCAGCACCTGGCATTCGGGATCGCCGAAGCGGACGTTGTATTCGAACAGTTTCGGGCCCTGCTCCGTCAGCATCACGCCGGCATAGAGCACGCCGCGGAACGGCGTGCCGCGCTGCTTCATGCCGGCAACGGTCGGCAGGATGATCCGCGCCATGATCTGGTCGTGGATCTCAGGCGTCACGAACGGCGTCGGCGAATAGGCGCCCATGCCGCCGGTGTTCGGCCCCTCATCGTGATCGAACACGCGCTTGTGGTCCTGCGCGGAGGCAAGCGGGATTGCGGTCTCGCCGTCGCACAGCGCGAAGAAGCTGATCTCGCGGCCGGACAGGAACTCCTCGATCACGACCTCAGCGCCAGCCGAGCCGAATCCGCCCTCGAACATCATCGCGATCGCCGCTTCCGCCTCGTCCAGCGTTTTGGCGACCACGACGCCCTTGCCCGCCGCGAGTCCGTCGGCCTTGACCACGATCGGCGCGCCCTGCGCCCGCACATAGGCCAGCGCATCATCGGCATTATCAAAGCGGCGGTAGGCGCCGGTTGGAATGTTGAACTCGCTGCAGAGGTCCTTGGTGAACCCCTTGGACCCCTCAAGCTGCGCCGCGAGCCTGCTCGGGCCGAACGCCTTGATGCCGGCGGCAGCGAGATCATCCACGATCCCCGCGGCGAGCGGGATCTCCGGACCGACCACGACGAGATCGACGGCGTTGCGCCTGCAGAACTCAATCACGGCGGAATGATCGGCGACATCGAGCGCCACGCATTCAGCCTCGCGCGCGATCCCGGCGTTGCCCGGGGCGCACCACAGCTTTGTCACCAATGGAGAGGCGGCGATCTTCCACGCCAGCGCATGTTCGCGGCCGCCGGAACCGATCAGGAGAATGTTCATGCGATTGCAGTCAGAATTAAGGGTTGCCGCGCCGTAGCGCGACGGTTTAGCACGGCATCACGCCGCCGCAAGGAATGGCTCCGCTCTGATGTGGATATGTGGCCTGACGGGCTGGTTGGCATCCCAGGACCTTGCGCCCGCGCCTAAAAAGCCCGATTCTAACAAGTGATGACCGCCGCACCGAATCTGCTCAACGCGCCCGAATTCACCGTCTCGGAACTGTCCTCCGCGCTGAAGCGAACGGTGGAGGACCGGTTCGGCCATGTCCGGGTCCGCGGCGAGATCACGGGCTTCCGGGGCCCGCATTCCTCCGGCCATTGCTATTTCGCGCTGAAGGACGAGAACGCCAAGATCGAGGCGGTGATCTGGAAGTTCGCCCACGCCCGCATGCGCTTCAAGCCCCAGGAGGGGCTCGAGGTCATCGCGACCGGCAAGCTCACGACCTATCCGAATTCCTCCAAATACCAGATCGTGATCGAGGCGTTGGAGCCCGCCGGCATCGGCGCGCTGATGGCGCTGATGGAGGAGCGCAAGAAGAAGCTCGCCGCCGAGGGCCTGTTCGACGAGGCGCGCAAGCAGCTCCTGCCCTGGCTGCCGGAAGTGATCGGCGTCGTCACCTCGCCGACCGGCGCGGTGATCCGCGATATCCTGCATCGCCTGGAAGACCGCTTTCCGCGCCGCGTGCTGGTGTGGCCGGTAAAGGTGCAGGGCGACGGCTCCGCCGAGCAGGTCGCCGCCGCGATCCGCGGCTTCAACGCACTCCCCGAAGGCGGAAGGATTCCGCGACCCGATCTTTTGATCGTCGCGCGCGGCGGCGGTTCGCTCGAAGACCTCTGGTCCTTCAATGAGGAGATCGTGGTTCGCGCCGCCGCCGACAGCATGATCCCGCTGATCTCGGCCGTGGGCCATGAGACCGACATCACGCTGATCGATTTCGCCGCCGACAAGCGGGCGCCGACGCCGACGGCGGCCGCCGAGATGGCGGTGCCGGTGCGCAGCGAACTGCTCACCGAAGTCGCTGCACTGGCCCGGCGTGTCTCCGTGTGCTGGCAGCGCGGCCAGGAGGCCCGCCGCAACGAACTGCGGGCTGCGGCGCGCGCGCTGCCGGCGCCGAGCGAGCTGTTGGCGATCCCGCGGCAGCGGCTCGACCATCTGGGCGCAGCATTGCCGCGCGGATTGAAGGCAAACACGCACGCACATTTCCGCCGCTTCGCCTCCACCAGCGGCCGGCTGACGCTGCGCGTGCTGCACGGGCAGATTTCGCATGCCAGGCAGCGCCTGACCGTCTCGGGCGAGCGCATCGCGCTCTCGGCACGCTCACTGCTGCGCAGCCGGCGCGAGCGCTTTACGGGGCTGGAGGTTCGCTTCAAGGCGTCCAAGCTCGCCAATGCACAGGCGCAGCGGAACGCGATCGCACGGCAGCGCGAACGCACCCATCGGCTCGCCGAGCGCGCGCAGCGCGCCATGGTCACATTGCTGCAGCGGTTAGATGCACGCGTCGGCCAGAGCGGAAAATTGCTGGCGGCGCTCTCCTATCGCAGCGTGCTGGCGCGCGGCTTTGCCCTGGTGCGCGACGACGCGGGACATCCGGTACATGCCGCGGCCAGCGTCGCGCCGAATGCACTTCTGTCGATCGAATTCGCCGACGGCCGCGTGGCTGCTACCGCCGATGGCGATCGCCCGGCCATCGCGGCACCGACGCCTGAGCCGAAGCCGGTCACGCGCGAGTCGAAACCCGCGCCGAAGCGGCTCGTAAAGCCGGTCGACCAGGGCAGCCTGTTCTAGCCTGTAGCCCGGGTGGAACGCGTAACCCGGGACACCTGTGTCCGCGTTGCGAGCGGCCCCGGGTTACGCGGGCGCTTCACCCGGGCTACGGCAGTGGGGAAAGAGAGCCCTCACCTGGCACTAACGCGAGAGCCAGGCGGCGACTTGCTTCTGCGCGTCGGTGCGCGCCTCCGCATCGGTGCCGATGTGGCCGACCTCGGGCATTGCGGCATCGGCTGTTCCGGCAATCGCCCGCAGCGGCAGGTTGGCGAGATCGAAGTCGTGATAGGCGCCGGGATAGGTGATGATCCGAGCCAGCGCGCTGCGGCCTCGCGCGCCGTCGACCATCTGGTGGCAGGCCGGCGGCGAACTGACATCATCATTGGCGCCGATCATGACCAAGGTCGGCACCCGCGTGCTCCAGCCGAGCTTGGAGGACAGCCGGCAATCCGGATAGAACGCAATCGCCGAGCGGAAATCCGGCTCGGTGCTGCGCGAGGGAAGTTGCGGCCGCACGGCCCACAACAGCGCACTGGCGCCATTGGCCCAGCCGATCAGGCTGATGCGCTCATGCGCCACCCAAGGCTGCTGCATCAGCCATTGCCGCGCCGCCATGATATCGGCGACCCGCTCGCGGCGCGCCAGCACATGCCGTTCCCGGTCCTTGACGCGGCATTGCGGGCCGACCTCGCGCGAGCCGTAGCTGTCGGGCAACAGCACGGCGTGGCCAGCCTTGAGCAATTGTTCCGCCCAGTCGCGGTAGCGCGGCAAGACCGGCTCCGAACGCCCGGCGAGACCGCCGCAGCCATGCAGCGCAATCACGGTCGGAAACGGGCCATCGCCGTCGGGTTTGTAGAGCTGCGCGTGCAACGTGAGATTGGTGGCGGGAATATCGACCTGATGCGGCGCAGGCAGCGGCGCGGCCGTCGCGGCGGAAGCCACAGCAACGAACGTCAGGAAAATGGCTAAAAACCGCATCTCAATTGGCCGGATCATGGTGGCGCTGCTGACCGAGCGGACCACGGCTGCCAAACTATCATGCAGCATGGCCGCAATTCATCACAAGTCGGTGGTTTAACCTGCGGACATTACAGCCTATTTATGGTAGGTAAAAATCGCAACCCCAACGAGGCCTCGTGTTAGGGCCGGGCGGAGAGTTTCATAGTGCTGAACAAGTTTGGTCCCTCGGGTCATGGCGAAGCACAGGTGCAATATCTGGATGGCGATTTCCGCGTGGTCTCGCCCGGAACCTATGTGCGCTGCGCCCTCACGGACGTACGGATTCCGCTCGACGAGCTGAAGTACTGGAGCGTCGATCTGCAGGAGGCCTATGCCACCCCGAGCGCGGTGCTGCAGCGGCATTTTCCCGCTGCACTGAAGCAGGGATAGCGCTGCCATAGATGGCACTGCCGTAGCCCCGGGTGGAGCGCCCGCGTAACCCGGGGTCTGCTCTCGATGTGGATGCAGCGGTCCCGGGTTGCGCTGCGCTCCACCCGGGCTACGAAGTTAGATACGGAGCCTGTTTTCGCGCGCCTTGGACAGGCTGTCTGAGACGAACTTTCGCAGCGATGCTGCATCCTCGAACTCCAGCGTCACCGCGAACCGCACCACCGCCTGCGCCCAGACAGGCAGCTCTCCGCGCTGCTTGAGCCGCGCCAGATCCTTTTCCGTGGTCACCAATGTCAGCCCGTCGCCTCTCGCCTGCGACACCAGGCTATCGATGTCAGCCTTCGAGAACACGTGGTGATCGGGGAACGCACTCTCTTTGATGACGTCGACGCCGCTGTTGCGGAGGGTGTTGAAGAAGCGCGCGGGATCGCCAATGCCGGCAAAGGCGAGCACGCGCCGGCCCTGGAGCGACGCAAGCGATGCATCGTCCGGCCGCAGCCGCGCCGCCAGCACAGGCTTTCCGCGCACCGTGAGTTCGGTCGCCAGCATCTTCGCGGCAGGGCCGCCGCCGACCACAACGAGCGCGTCGGTACGCGCAACCTGCGGCGACAGCGGCGCGCGCAACGGGCCGGCCGGAAACACCTTTCCATTGCCGAGGCCGCGGTGGCTGTCGATCACGATGATCGAGGCATCCTTCGCGACCGCCGGATTCTGGAAGCCGTCATCCATCACCAGTACGGTCGCTCCCAGCGACTTCACCAGCGCGACGCCTTCGGCACGGTCGCGCGCGACCACGACCGGCAGCCGCTCGGCCAGCATCAGCGGTTCATCGCCGACATCGGCGGCGGAATGTTTGGCAGGATCGACCTGCACCGGCCCGCGCAACTGGCCACCATAGCCGCGGCTGAGCACAACAGGCACTTCCCCGAGTTCGCGCAGCAGCTTTGCCAGCGCCAGCACGGTCGGCGTCTTGCCGGCGCCGCCCGTGTGATAATTGCCGACGCAGAGCACGGGAATGCCGGCGTCGATCCCCTTGCGCTGCATACGTCTGGCGGCGATGGCGCCATAGAGCGTGGCGAGCGGTTGCAACAGATGCGATTTTAGGGATGCCGGACCGTGCCAGAAGGCCGGCTCACGCATTGGCGGCTCCCATCTCGATCCGCAACTGCAAGAGATACGGTTCGAGCGCCCCAAGTGTTCGCTCCAGCGCGCCGCCGAGCTGCCGCACCACAAGTTCGGCCGCCCCCAGCGAGGCTTCGCGCGCCTTGGCATCGTCCAGCAACTGGCCGAGCTGCTTCACCAGCGCTTCCTGCGTCTCGGCACGCCGCGCACCGCCGGCACGGTCGAGCGCCTCATAGACGTCGGTGAAATTGAAGACGTGCGGGCCGTGCACGATCGCTGCGCCAAGCTTCACGGCCTCGATCGGGTTCTGGCCGCCGTGCGGAACCAGCGAACCGCCCATGAACACGATCGGCGCCAATCGATAGAACAGGCCGAGCTCGCCCATGGTGTCGGCGACATAGACGTCGGTGGTCGCAATCGGCAGCTCCTCGCGCGACCGCAGCGCGCTGTGCAGGCCGGCGCCATCGACGACGCGCGCGACCGCCTCGCCGCGATCCGGGTGCCTCGGCACGATCACCGTGAGCAGCGAGGGAAAGAATCCCGCAAGCGCGCGATGCGCTTCCACGAGCTGCTCTTCCTCGCCGGGATGGGTGGAGGCTGCGACCACAATCGGGCGGCCGCGCGTCACCGCCATCAGCCGCTCCAGCTTCGCAGGATCGGCCGGCGGCGCCGCGACGTCGAGCTTGAGGTTGCCGGTGATGACGACGTTGCGACTGCCGAGCGCCGCAAAGCGCTCGGCGTCCATTCCCGACTGGGCCAGGCAGATATCGAAGCGATCGAGCAGGGCCGAGATCGTGTGCGACATCCGCTGCCAGCGCGGAAACGAGCGCTGCGACATTCGTCCGTTGATCAGCACCATCGGCAAGCGGCGCGCGGAGCTCGAAAGAATCAGGTTCGGCCAGAGATCCGACTCGATGAACAGTGCCAGCGACGGCCGCCAGTGATCGAGGAAGCGCGCGACAAAGCGCGGGGAATCATAGGGCACATATTGATGGATGACGTCGGGCGGAAAGCGCTTGGCAACGATCGCCGCCGAGGTGACGGTGCCGGAGGTGAGCAGGATGCGCAAATTGAGCTCGCGCAGCTTCTCGATCAGCGCCGCCGCCGCCAGCACCTCGCCGACGCTGGCGCCATGGATCCACACCAGCGGCCCGTGCGGTCGCACATCGGCGCTGACGCCGCGCCGTTCGCCGACGCGGGCTGGATCCTCCTTGCCGAGCTTCAGCCGCCGCCGGATCAGCGCAGGCGCGAGCGGCACCATCGCGGACGACAGTCTTTGGTAGACCCGCAACGTCATCGGCAGCGAGTTAGCCAAGCGCTCCCTCCGGACGCCCGACGACCGCATAGGCCTTTCGGGTCGCTTCGTTCAGCAAGGCCTCCACCCTGAGCCGCAGCGTTTCCATGGTCTCTGCGTCGGCGTCGGGCGGCACCTCCACGGAATCGATGCCCACCAATGCGCCCCTTCCGAATGGCAAATTGATGGTGGTGGAATCCCAGTTTTTCAACCGGATGAACCGGCTGGTCACCATGGCAAAGGGCATGATCGGCCGGCCCGACTCGCGGGCCAGCATGATGATGCCGAGGCCGGCGACCCGGGCGCGCTTGGGCACGTCGGCGGTGGTCGCGACGTTCCACTTGTCCTCCAGCGCCTGCAGCATCTCCCTGAAAGCGCCGACGCCCCCTTTGCGATGGAAGCCGCCGGAATGGTCCCCCGACCCCCTGATGGTGCCGACGCCGAGCCGCTCGGCCGCGATCGCGTTGAACTCGCCGTCCCGGTGCCGGGAGATCAGGACCTTGGCGCGATGGTTTCCCCTGATCCGGATGAAGGGGGTCATCAGGTGCTGGCCGTGCCAGAATACGAAGATGCAGGGCATCTGCGGTTCCACCTGCTCGTAGACGTCAGGCGGCTCAAGGCTGAACCTGTTGGTCAGCCAGACCAGCCGCAGATATTCGGCCGCAAGCAGGCCCAGCGCACGCTGCACGAGGCCGCTGCGCAGGAAATCGCGAATCAGTCGTTTCAAAGGGAGGGCTTTGTGTCTTGACCCGGATCGAGCAGCCGATGGAGGTGGACGATGAAATAGCGCATGTGGGCGTTGTCCACGGTCTGCTGCGCCTTCGCCTTCCAGGCCACGTGGGCGCTGGCGTAGTTCGGATATACGCCGACGATCTCGACCTTATCGAGATCCTTGAAGGTGTTGTGCTGGAGGTCGATCAGCTCGCCACCGATGACGAGATGCAACAATTGCTGCGGCTGGGCACTATCTGACATAATCGTTTTTCCTGATGAGATGCCCGGCAGGCAAGTCCTGCGGCGCGCGGCGGTCAGTGCAACGGGCGGTTGCGAAAATGCTCGACAATACGTGCATGACGATCATGTCCCGCTGCCACCAGCACCCCATGCGCCAGCTCCCGGCGATTATACTCAATCGCATCCCCCGAGAGTGCCGTCATCTTACCATCCGCTTCCTGCACGATCAAATTCGCCGCCGCAAGATCCCAATCGTGACTATTGCCGCCTGCGAAGGCCGCATCGAGCTCACCATGCGCGACCCGGCATAGCCGGAGCGCCAGCGAACCGATTCGCGGATGCAGTGTGATCTCCTGCGTCGAAGGGCTCAATCGCTGCAGGAGCGGCTTCGGGCCGGCCATGCGAGAGAAATCGAGATCGGTGCCCGCGGTCGCGCGCACCGCGATGCCATTGCGCGTGGCGCCCTGCCCGCGCGCGGCGAAAAAGAACTCCTTGCTGGCGGGTGCGAATACCGCCGCCAGTACGGGCGCGGCATTTTCAACCAGCGCCACGCTGACGCACCAGTCCTCGCGCCCGGCCAGATAGGAACGGGTGCCGTCGATGGGATCGACGATCCACACCATTCGCTTGCCAAGCCGTGCCTGGTCATCGGCGCTCTCCTCCGATAGCCAGCCATAATCGGGCGTTGCCGAGCGCAGGCGCTGCTCCAGCAGGTCATTGACCGCAATATCGGCCTCCGACACCGGCGATGAGGCGCCCTTGATCCAGTTCTTCAATTCGGTGCGAAATAGCGAGAGCGCCAGCGCCCCTGCTTCCCGCACCGCCTCCGCCAGCAGCGCGGCGTCGCGCGCCAGGATCCCGTCGTCCGTATCAGCGTCCGCCAAGCGTCAGTCCCTCGATGCGCAGGGTCGGCGCGTTCACGCTGTAGCGGAATTCCAGATCGTTCGCGGCGACCAGCGATTTGAACATCGCCAGCAGATGGCCTGCGATGGTCACTTCGCTCACGGCATAGGTGATCTCGCCGTTCTCGATCCAGAAGCCCGAGGCGCCGCGGCTGTAGTCGCCGGTCACGCCGTTGACGCCCGAACCGATCAGGTCGGTGACGTAAAAGCCCTGCTTGATATCGGCGATCAATTCCTTCGGCGTCGCCGAGCCGGGCTCGAGATGCAGATTATAGGCCCCCGGCGACGGCACCGAGGAGACGCCGCGATGCGCGTGTCCCGTCGTCACCATGCCGAGCTCGCGCGCGGTGGCGCAATCGAGCAGCCAGGTGGTCAGAACGCCGTCATCGATCAGGGCGGTCTTCTTCACCTTGACGCCTTCGGCATCGAAGGTCTGCGAGCGCAGGCCGCGCACCCGCAAAGGATCGTCGATGATGCGGATATTGCTCGCGAACAATTGCTGGCCGAGACGATCCTTCAGGAAACTGGTCTTGCGCGCGATCGATGCACCGTTGATGGCGCCGACGAGATGGCCGACGATCGAGTTCGCAACGCGTGGATCGTAGACGACGGGCACCTTGCAGGTCTCGACCTTGCGCGGATCGGTGCGCGCCACCGCGCGCTCGCCCGCCTTGCGGCCGACACTTGCAGGCGAAGCAAGATCGGATGCATGCAACGCGCTCGTGAAATCATAGTCGCGCTCCATGCCGGTGCCCTCGCCCGAGATCGCGGTCATCGAGATGCCGTGGCTCGAGCGCAGGTAGGAACCATGGAAACCGGTCGAGGTCACCAGCACCATGCCGCCGATGCCGGAGGAAGCCGACGCGCCGCCGGATTTGGTCACGCCATTCACCGCGAGCGCCGCCGCTTCCGCCTCGGTGGCGCGGCGTTCGAGTTCCGCGGTCGAGGGCACGTTGCGGTCGAGCAGGTCGAGAGCGGGGAAGTCGCGCGCCAGCAGCGCAGGATCCGCAAGCCCGACATATTTGTCATCGGGCGCAACGCGCGCCATCGCGACCGCGCGCTCGGCAAGCTTGGCGATCCCGTCGCCAGTGACATCATTGGTGGAGACCACCGCCTGGCGCTGACCGACCAGCACGCGCAGGCCGACATCGTCGCCTTCGGAGCGCTCGGACTCCTCGACGCGCCCGTCGCGCACCTCAACGCCTTGCGAAACGCCGCGCACCGCGATCGCATCCGCCGCATCCGCGCCGGCGCGCTTGGCGGCCTCGACAAGACGCTGCGCCAGTTCACTCAAAACCGACTGGTCGAACAGGTCGGTCGCGGACTTTTCGGCAAGCGAGGGTGAAGGGTTCACGAACAGATTCCTGACATTGAAGGGCTCAACGCAGCGCGGCGCGCCAAACCCACCAAGTGGGCCGGATTTGCAGCGATTTCAAGCGTTTTGCCGCGCGATGAAGAAGAATTGCTCGAGCGCGGCAAGGTCTTGTCAAGCATGCGCGCCTTTGACGTCTCTTTAACCAGCCTTCTTAAGCTGATCGGGAAATGGCTGCGCTAAGGTCTCGCGCATCGACCGGGAACATAATCCCGGCGGGGAGATAAAGCCGTGAGGCGTCAAACAGCAACAGGCGGGCTCAACCCCGCCGGGTCGGGCCGTGTGCAACGGCTCGACCCGCTTTCTCTTCCGCTCAGCTTCCATGCGCAGGATATCCGCGCGGATGGTGGCATGCGGCAGGTTGAACTTCACCACGAACGCGTCGTGCTGCGCCGTGCCGTCAAGGGCATGCGGATGGCGATCAATGTTCGCGTCTGCGACTTCATCGGCGTCGCGTTGCGCGATTTGGGCGACGAGCAGATGCTGACGCTCGTCCACCGCGATCCGTCGCTCGCAATCCCGCTTGGCGTCAGTTCCGATCGCGACGAGATCGAAAGCGCCTGGCAGATGTGGAGCGACGTGCTCCGCCTGCCGCAACTCAGCGAGCAAGCGCCGCGCGAGCCTGCAGCCCGGCGCAGGCGCCGCAACGTCATCCACACGCGCCGCCCGCGCTTCCTGGTACGCCGCCGCCGTGGCCGCCCGCTCGATGCGGGGAATGTCCATCGCGGCGAACGCGAGATCATCGCGCGGGATTGAGCGCCACAACACACACCGTCATTCCGGGGCGCCGCGAAGCGGTGAGCCCGGAAGCCATTTCACCACCAGTACATGCGGCCCGATGGATTCCGGGCTCGCGCCAAGGGGCGCGCCCCGGAATGACCGGGGAAGCGTCAGCGCATCACGGCGTCAGCGAGCAATCCGGCGAACAGGATGAGGCCGGCGTCGCGGTTGGACTTGAAGACGCGCAGGCACAAGGCGGGATCGCTGATGTCGAGCCGTCTGATCTGGATCGCCAGATGCAACGCGAAGGCGGCGAGGCCGATCCACGCGAACCAGTGCGCGCCGGCCAGCACGAGCGCTATGCCGATCAGGACCACCGCGAGCGAATAGAACACCACGAGCGCCTTGTGCGTGGCCGCGCCGAACAGGCGTGCGGTCGACTTGATGCCGATCAGCGCGTCGTCCTCGGCGTCCTGATGCGCGTAGATGGTGTCGTAGCCGATCACCCAGGAGATCGAGCCGGCATAGAGCGCAAGCGCTGTCAGATCGATGCGCTCGAGGATGACGGCAAACCCCATCAGAGCGCCCCAGGAGAAGGCGAGTCCCAGCACCACCTGCGGCCACCACGTGATGCGCTTCATGAAGGGATAGATTGCGACGATGACGAGCGAGGCGATGCCGGTCGCGACCGCAAAACGATTGAACTGCAGCAGCACGATAAGGCCGATCAGCGCCTGGCCGACCAGGAAGATCAGCGCCTGCGTCACGCTCACCTGCCCCGCCGGAATCGGCCGCGACCGCGTCCGCTCCACTTTCGCATCGAGATTGCGATCGGTGATGTCGTTCCAGGTGCAGCCCGCGCCGCGCATCACGAAGGCGCCGATGAAGAACAGAACGATGGCAAGCGGGAGCTGCTGACGGTCATGGGCGATGCCGGCGGCGAGCGCCGCCGACCACCAGCACGGCATCAACAGAAGCCACGAGCCGATTGGCCGGTCGAAGCGGGAGAGACGCAAGTAGGGCCGCGACCAGAGCGGCGCGTGGCTGTCGACCCAGTTGCCGGTCGCATCGGCAACGCGGGCGGTGACGTCGCTCATCGCGACAGCACGTTGCCGTTCAGCGTGTCAAAGGTGCTGCCGCCCTTGCGCGTCGGCACTGCTTCGGGCGCGGAGGCCGAGCCCAGCACTTCGCTCAATGTCGGGCCAGCCGGACCGCGCGCCTGTTGCGTCGCCATCTGCTGCGCCACCGCGCAGACCTTCTTCTGCATCGCCTCGGTGTTCTTGTGGCCGTTCTGGAGCTGCTCGAGGATCTGCGGCGGGATTCCGCACTTCGCCGAGTTGTCCTTGACGTATTTCATCATCTTCAGCTCGGCCTGGCTGTAATTGCCGATCAGCTTGCAGGCCTCGTCCGGACCGGCCTTCTTTTCACCGGCGGCCTTGATCAGCTTGCCGCGCCGCTCGGTCTCCTCGCGCAAGGGGACGAAGCCCTTCATGCAGGCGTCCGACGGGCCCGCGCCCGCGGACTGGGAGGGTGGCGGTGCAAACCCGGCACCACCGCCCCCGATCGGCGCCGCCCCCTGGCTCGGGAACGCCGAAGGCGCCCCGATCGACGCGGAAGGTACCCCGCCGTTCACCGGCGGGAAGGGCGAGGCGTTGGCAGGCGCTGCGGCCTGCTGACCGGGCAGCGGCGCGGGAAACGCGCCCTGCGCAAAAACCTGGCCGGCGTGGAGCACCACGGCGGCGACCGTCAGCGACACCATCAGGCGGGTCATCAAGGATATTTCTCCGGCAGCCGGCTTCCAAACGAAGCACAATTTCCATGCGGCTTTTTACGATTCCAGCCGTTCCTTAACAACCCGTGGATTGGGGCAACAGCGCGGCGTCACGCCGCGCCATCGATCAAAAATAAGCTACAGATTCTAGCGCTTTAGGCTAAAAGCGCGGCCGAGTTGCGTGACGACGGAACATTAACACATGCCGGACTACGACTTTCGCGCCCCTCGCCTGTTCGTCGATGCGCCCCTGCAAGCGGGCGAAATTGTCGCGCTGGACCGCGACCAGAGCAACTATCTCGGTAACGTATTACGGTTGAAGGCCGGCGACGCCATCCTGGTGTTCAATGGCCGCGACGGCGAATGGCAGGCCGAGCTCAGTGGCCGCAAGCGGGCGGACACGCTGACGGTCCATCGCCAGACCCGGCCGCAGGATCGCCTGCCCGACATCGCCTATGTCTTCGCGCCCTTAAAGCACGCCCGGCTCGATTACATGGTGCAGAAGGCGGTCGAAATGGGCGCCTCGCGCCTGCAGCCGGTCCTGACCCGCTTCACACAGGTTTCGCGGGTGAACGGCGAGCGGATGCGGGCCAATGTGGTCGAGGCGGCCGAGCAATGCGGGATCACCGCCCTCGCCGAGGTCGCCGATCCCGTCCCGCTCGAGCGCTTCCTGACCGAGCGCGTGGGCGACCGGCTCCTGGTATTCTGCGACGAAGCCGCCGATCTGGGCGATCCCCTGTATGCCCTGCAACAGGGGGCCGCCACTGACGGCATCGACGTCTTGATCGGCCCGGAGGGCGGGTTCGCCGAAGAGGAGCGCACGCTGCTACTGCGCCAGCCCAAGACCCTCCGGCTGTCGCTGGGGCCGCGGATCCTGCGCGCGGACACCGCAGGGGTCGCGGCGCTGGTCTTGGTGCAGGCGGCGCTCGGGGACTGGCGCCCTAGCACGGGTGGAGCGCCAGCGTAACCCGGGATCAATGGCAAACGCCGAGGCAGATGTCCCGGGTTGCGCATTCGCTCCACCCGGGCTACGCGCTCATTAAGCGATTTGGCCGATGGTTGTCGAAACGACACTTTTGCCGTGCTAAGGGCTCGCCGCGAACCCTTAAAGCCACTCCGGGAACCCATTTTCGGGCGATTTGGACGTCGAGATGACCGTAACCGCCACCACACGCGGTGCCGCCTCCTCCGCCGCATGGGCGGATGCACTGCTGCTGTCATTTGCGCAGGCCGGTTACATCAGGTCCGAGCCGACAATCCTGCAACCGGCCGAGCCGTTCCTCGACCTCTCGGGCGAGGGGATCCGCAAGAGCCTTTACCTCACCACCGACGCCAGCGGCGAGGACCTGTGCCTGCGCCCGGACCTGACGATCCCGGTGGCGCGTGACTACCTCGCCTCGCCGGAGGCCGGAAAGCCGGCCGGTTTCAGCTATCTCGGCCCGGTGTTCCGCTATCGCGGCGGCCAGCCCAGCGAGTTCCTGCAGGCCGGCATCGAATCATTCGGCCGGCAGGACCGCGCCGCGGCGGATGCCGAAATGCTGGCGCTGGCGCTGGAGGCGACGGCGGCGTTCGGACTGACCGACGTCGAGATCCGCACCGGCGACGTCGCCCTGTTCAATGCGCTCATCGAGACGCTTGGACTCTATCCCGTGTGGCGCCGCCGCCTGATCAAGGATTTCAACCGCAAGGTCAACCTCACCGAGGACATCGAACGGCTGACGCTGACCGGCGGCCCCGGCGGCAACGAATATCAGGGCGTGCTGGCCGCCCTTGCCGGCTCCGACCGCAAGGCGGCGCTGGCGCTCGTCACCGACCTGATGTCGATCGCCGGCACCACCAATGTCGGCGGCCGCACCGTCGCCGAGATCGCTGACCGCTTCCTCGAACAGTCGACGCTGAAAGCAGGCGCATTGCCGCGCGATGCGATCGCCACCATCAAGCGCTTCCTATCGATTGCGGGCGAGCCGGACGAGGCCATCGCGCAACTGCGCGCATTGGCTGAAGACGCGAGGCTCGACCTCTCCGGCGCGATCGACGAGCTCGAACGCCGCGTCGGCTTCATGGCCGCGCGCGGCATCGATACCAGCAAGACGCGCTTCTCGACCTCGTTCGGGCGCGGGCTCGATTACTACACCGGCTTCGAGTTCGAATTGCACGCCAGGGGCAACGGCACCGAGCCGCTGGTCGCCGGCGGCCGCTATGATGGATTGATGACGCAGCTCGGCTCGGCTGAGCCGATCCCGGCGGTCGGCTTCTCGGTCTGGATCGAGGCGCTGACGCAGCATGGCAAGCCTCGCGGCGGAGGCAAGGCATGAGCGCACCCTTCGTTCTCGCCGTCCCGTCTAAAGGACGTCTGCAGGAAAATGCCGAGGCATTTTTCGCCCGCGCCGGATTGACGCTGTCGAAGCCCGGCGGCGCACGCGATTATCGCGGCACCATCGCAGGGCTCGACAATGTCGAGATCGCCTATCTCTCGGCCAGCGAGATCGCCTCCCAGCTCGCGCGAGGCATGGTGCATCTTGGCGTCACCGGCGAGGACCTCGTGCGCGAGAGCATCGCCGATGCCGACAAGCGGGTGCACCTGATCGACGGATTGGGTTTCGGCTACGCCAATGTGGTGGTCGCGGTGCCGCAGGCCTGGATCGATGTCCGGACCATGGCCGATCTGGACGACGTCACCACCGGCTTCCGCGAGCAGCATCACCGGCGGATGCGGATCGCGACCAAGTACATCAACCTGACGCGAACCTTCTTCGCCTCCCGCGGCATCCTCGACTACCGCATTGTCGAGAGCGCCGGCGCGACCGAAGGTGCGCCCGCCGTCGGCACGGCGGAGCTGATCGTTGACATCACCACGACCGGCGCGACGCTCGCTGCCAACGGGTTGAAGGTGCTCGACGACGGCGTGATCCTGCGCAGCCAGGCCAACCTCGTCGCCTCGAAAGACGCCGACTGGTCGACCGAGGCCCGCGAGGCCGCCCGCGTCATCCTGGATCACATCGCCGCGCGCGCCCGGGCCAACAAATATCGCGAGGTCCGCACCCGTTTCAAAGGATGCGATGCAGCATTGCTCGCGGAAGCCCACAACCGCTTCGGCGTGGTCACCCCGTTCGGCGGGCCGACCTCATCCGGCATGCTGACGCTGCACTGCCCACCGACGCAGCTCTATGCGCTCGGCAGCTTCCTGCGCGAGCATGGCGCCGATACAGTGTCGGTGGTCTCGCTCGACTACGTCTTCGACCGCGAGAATCCGCTGTTCGCCAGGCTCGAGGCCTTCCTGCGGCAATGAGGCGTCCGGTCCGTTCATCGTGGCGACAGCCGGCAGGCGGTATCATATATCTTTGAGAACCCTGGAACCTGATCGATGACGCTGGGCTCTGACGTTTCCGGCCTGACCACCACCGCGACGAATGCCGCGGCGCAGGGGTTGTCGGTCGTCGTTCCCGTTTACAACGAGGCTGCGGGGCTGGCGCTGCTGCACGAGCGGTTGATCGGGCTGGCGCGGACTTTGAGGGATCGCTACGGGCTCGCTTGCGAGGTCGTCTATGTCGACGACGGCAGCAAGGACAACACCCTTGCGATCGCGCGTTCGCTTATCCCCGACACGCTGGATGTCCAGGTGGTGTCGCTGTCGCGCAATTTCGGCAAAGAGGCTGCGCTGATGGCTGGCCTCGACCATGCCCGGCGCGGCGCCGTGCTGTTCATGGATGGCGACGGCCAGCACCCGCCCAGCCTGGTCGAGAAACTGGTCTCACACTGGATCGATGACGGCTACGATGTCGTCTATACCGCGAAAGCGCATCGCGACAACGAGCCGTTCCTGCGCAGGCTCGCGGTGCACGGCTTCTATGCGCTGATCAACTGGGGCGCGCGGCAGAAGATCCCCGAAGATGCCGGCGACTTCCGCCTCTTGTCGCCGCGCGCGGTGGCGGCGCTGCGGCAATTGCCCGAGCGCAACCGCTTCTTCAAGGGGCTGGCGAGCTGGATCGGCTTCCGCCAGATCAGGGTCGACTACGAGCCGGCGCCGCGCGCGCATGGCGTCACCACCTTCAGCGCGACGCGGCTGATCGGTCTGTCCATCGAAGGAGTGACATCGTTTTCGGTAGCGCCGCTGCGCTTCGCGAGCCTGCTCGGCGTGCTGCTGGCGACCGCGGCGTTCCTGTTCGGGCTTTCGATCCTGTGGGAGGTCTTCACGACCGGCAAGCAGGTGCCCGGCTATCCCTCGCTGGTGATCGGGTTGATGACGATCGGCGGCGTGCAGCTCATCATGATCGGCATCGTCGGCGAATATATCGGCAAGATCCTGTCCGAGCTGAAGGCGCGGCCGATCTATTTCGTCGCCGAGCATAGCGAGAAGCGCGCCGGCCCCGATGCGGCCGCCGCGGGCAGCGAACGGACCGCGGCCGAATGAACGATGCCGCGCAGCCGCGCCGGATCTGGCTCTGCGCCGACGATTACGGATTGAGCGAGAGCGTCAACCGCGCCATTCGCGATCTCATCGCGCGCGGCCGTCTCAACGCGACCTCGGTGATGGTGGTGGGCGCGGCAATCGGCCGCGACGAAGTGGCGGCCCTAAAGCGCGTTGCCGCCGAAAGCCCGCGCTGCGCGGTCGGGCTGCACGCGACGCTGAGCGCGCCGTTCCGTCCGCTGACCATGCATTTCCGACCCGTCAATGGCGGGCTGTTCCTGCCCTTCCCGAAAATGTTGCGCGCCGGCCTGCTCCGGCGGCTCGATCGCGAGATGATCCATGCCGAGCTCGTCGAGCAGCTCGCGACGTTCAAGGACATGTTCGGCCGCGCGCCTGACTTTGTTGACGGCCATCAGCATGTGCAATTGTTTCCGCAGGTGCGGGACGCCTTCTTGCGCGCCGTGAAGGACGCCGCGCCCGAAGCCTGGGTGCGCCAGGGCGGACGCAGCCAGCCGTTATCGCAACGCTTGCGGTCGCCGAAAGCACTGGTGCTGGACACGCTGAGCGCGCAGTTCAGGAAGCGTGCACGACGCGCCGGCATTGCCTTCAACCCCGCTTTTGCCGGCGCCTATGATTTTTCGAGATCGCCCGATTTCGGTCCCCTGATGCGACAGTTTCTCGAGGGACTGCCCGACGGCGGGCTCGTGATGTGCCATCCCGGCTTCGTCGACGAGACGCTGAGGGAGCTCGATCCGCTGACGACCCAGCGCGAAAATGAGCATGCCTACCTCGGCAGCGAGCACTTCCCGCAATTGCTGGCGGCGAACAATGTTACGCTCGCCTGAGCATGATCCGGAAAAGTGGGTACCGGTTTTCCGAAAAGATCGTGCGCAAAGAGAAATCCGCCGGTCGTTTTGTCGCATACGCAAATTTAATTCGCGGCCCCACTCCTTGCGCCACAAAGGCGGCCTTACATGTTCCGCGCTTCGACGCAATCGACGCGATGGAGAAGGCCATGACCCCGCAAGAACGCCAATTGATCGACGATCTCTTCGACCGGCTCGCCAAGCTGGAGAGCGCCCCGCGTGATCCGGAGGCGCTGGCCGCCATCTCGGAAGGGCTGCGCAAGGCGCCCAACGCCGTCTATGCGCTGGTGCAGACCACGCTGGTGCAGGACGAGGCGCTGAAGCGCGCCAACGACCATATCCAGCAATTGGAAGCAGAACTCGGCGGTGGACCGCAGCAGCAGGGCCAAGGCGGCGGCTTCCTCGATTCGATGCGCGATGCGATCTTCGGCCAGAACCAGAATCAGCCGCGCGGCTCGGTTCCGCCGGTGCGCCCGCCGGAGGGTGGCAGCCGCCCTGCCTGGAATACCGGCCAGGCACTGCAGCAGGCGCAGGGTCCTGGACCGTATGGCCAGCCGCCTTACGGCCAGCAGCCCCAGCCCTATGGCGCGCCACAGGCGGCTCCGTTCGGCGGTGGCGGCGGCTCGTTCCTCGGCACCGCTGCGGCGGCCGCCGCCGGCGTCGTCGGTGGCTCGCTCTTGATGAACAGCATCCGCGGGCTGATGGGCGGTGGCGGCGGTCACCAGGCGTTCGGGGACTCCGCCAGTCTCGGCGACAACAAGCCGTGGGGCAATGACCAGTCGGGCGGCAATCTTGCGCGCGATGCCGGCGTCAACGACATCGGCTCTGGCGGGCGCGACAACGACTCGCGCTCCGGCCTGTACGATCAGGCGTCGAACAACAACGACAACAACAATGACGACGATGGCTATGGTCCCGACGATGACGACGATGGGTTCGATGACGGCGGCGACGACGGTGGCAGCGACTACGCGTAAGCCGCACGCAAATTCCAAAGCAGAACGGCCGCTCGAGTGAGCGGCCGTTTCTCTTTCGTCGTCCCCCAACCACAGGAAGCTATTGTGACGCGAGCAAGCTGTTGCAGCGGGGCACACCACAAACGCCTGTGATTATGGGTCCCGGGTCTGCGCTTCGCTTGCCCGGGACGACAGCATCGCTAGATCACGATCACCCTGGTGCCGACGTTGACGCGACCATAGAGGTCGATGACGTCCTCGTTGCGCATGCGGATGCAGCCGGAGGACACGTTGGTGCCGATGGTCCAGGGCTCGTTCGAGCCGTGGATGCGATAGAGCGAGGAGCCGAGATACATCGCACGCGCGCCGAGCGGATTTTCCGGTCCGCCCACCATATGCCGCGGCAGATCGGGACGGCGCGCCAGCATTTCCGGCGGCGGCGTCCAGTCCGGCCATTCGCGCTTGGCGGAGATCGTCTTAACGCCCGACCAGGTGAAGCCGGGGCGGCCGACGCCGATGCCGTAGCGCAGTGCCTTGCCGTCAGCCTGCACGAGATAAAGGAACTTGTTCGGGGTATCGACGACGATCGTGCCCGGAGCTTCCTTGCCGTCATAGTCGACAAGCTGCTTCTCATATCTCGGATCGAACGGCCGCTGCGCGGGATCGGCCGCCTGCTCCTCGCGCATCATCGGCTGCTGCGGATCCATCGGCGGCAGCATCGTGCGCCGGCCACCATAATAACCCGGCTGCTGCTGATAGATCGGCTGCTGCTCGTAGGATTGCGGGTAGCCCTGGTCGGGACCGTCGCCGAACAGGAATTCGATAAAGCCGCCGCCGAGGCTGGAGGCCCTGCGCACCGGCTGAGGCGGCGCCTGGTAGGAATAGATCACGGTCGGCCCGGCGAGCGGCGCGCCATCGATCGCAAACGCCTGGTGCGGAGCGGCAGGCAGGAAGGACGCGCCGGCAACAAGCGCAAAGAATGTTTTCTTCATCGACGTACTCTGTACTGTTTCGTCAATCGTCAGCAGCACTCGGCGTGAGGCGCCGTGGCATGCGACCAATCAAAATCAAAACCGCATCGGTTTGGTAAACGTAACCAGCGTTTGGATTCACCACGTCGGCAATCGGCGGCGGATTTCAAAATTAGCGTTTATTTTGCTTAAATTCGTAGGCGTCATGGTTAATCCCCGGTATGCGGCGCGACGCGAAACGCCGTTGCAAAACATTCCCGTGTGAACTCCCTATTAAATCGCTTCTGCGTAGAACACTGGGAGTGAAGGGGGCGGGAACAGTCTCATGTCAGTTAGTCGCAAGCGTTTTCGTGTTGAACAAGCCATTATGGGCGACATGCCGATGCCGGCACCGGTTACGGTGGAAGGCGGTGAAATCGGTCCAATGCATCGGGAGATCATGGCGGAGCTTCGATCCATCCGCGCGCAGATGGCGCTCGGCGTCCACGCCCAGCGTCCGGTCGCAGCCGAAGCCACCGAGGCGGCGGTGGCGCGCGAGGTCGCCGAAGCGCATGCGCTGCTCGACACCTATCGGGCACAGATCGAGCAATGCGAGAAGCTGAAGGTCGAGCTCGACCTGATCCACGATGCCATCAACCGCACCAAGCGCGAGATCGCGGCGCTGCACGGCAGGGGCTTCGATGGCCCGGAGATGGCCAAGGTGAACGGCGAGCTCGGGGCCGTCGTCGGCGGCACCGAGGAGGCGACCCAGCAGATCCTCGAGGCGACTGAGGCGATCGACCAGGCCGCCACCGCGCTGACCAAGGTCGCCTCGCCCGAACAGCAGAAGCTGCTTGCCGAGGATATCCAGGAACGTGTGGTGACAATCTTCGAGGCCTGCAATTTCCAGGACCTCACCGGCCAGCGCATCAACAAGGTGATGAACACGATGAAGTTCATCGAGCAGCACATCAATGCGATGATGGATATCTGGGGCGGTGTCGACGCCATCAAGGCGCACGCGCCGCCGATCGTCGACACCCGCGAGGGCGACGCCCGCCTGCTCAACGGCCCGAAGCTCGACGGCGACGTGGGCCACGCCTCGCAGGACGATATCGACGCGATGTTCGACTGAGCAGGCAGGTCGCAGGGAACAACGCAAAACGCCGGCGCGACGCCGGCGTTTTTTTATGCGCGGCGGCGCCCCCTCTTCCCTTCTCCCTTGTGGGAGAAGGTGGCGCGAAGCGCCGGATGAGGGGTTGTCTCCGCGAGCGATAGCGTTCGCGGAGAGAACCCCTCACCCAAATGAGTCCAGTTCTGGCAGCGGAGCTGCCCTCTCCCAAGCGGCGAGGGCACATCAACCGGCACCGCCGCATATAGCCCTCCTTGTAAGGGGAGAGGGCACAGCAATTGGCACTTCACGCCCGTGGCGCGCAGCGGACGTAGACCATGTTGCCGTAGCGGACGGCGGCGTCCTTGTCGACGAAGCGGGTGACCATGACGCGGCCGTCGAAGGAGACGATCTCGCGGTCCTGCTCGCCGCCGGACGGCCCGGGCGGGCCGATATAGTTCTTGCCGCTCGGAGAGCCCTTCAGACGCAGCTCCTGGGGGGTGGCCTGGTCTGCGAGATGCATGATCACGCCGCCGGACTGGCCGGCGCCGATCACGTAAGGCTGCTTGCACTGGTCGCGCGCCATCTTCTCGGTGCGGGCGCGGTCCGCCGGATTTTGGTAGGAGGCCAAGCCCCAGCGGCCGACGATCTCGTCGGAACGAATGGTGGCGGGCATTTCCGGCGCGGCCTCCTCGGGCCCAGGCCCCGGGTTGGATGACAGCGACGGCAGGTTGACGCTGCTGCACGCGCCCAACAGAAGCGTCAGCGCCGAGACGGTCGCAAATTTCGCAACCGCGCGCGCGTCACCTGATCCGATCATCCGTATTCCCCCGAAATATCCTTGGGTCGCACCTTTGGGCCGCACCCGTCCTGCAGCCAAGCTTAAAACGTAAGGCAGAGCAATGACGTCGAAACGATGACGTGAGAACTCCAACCTGGGCTCTGATTTGATTTGGTTGCAGCATCCTATATTGGCCTCACCAAGGCCTTAACCACTTTGCTTGACAGGAAAGGCGCCAAGCCATATTCCCCGCCCCACAATTAGCACTCTGGCGCGACGATTGCTAATGCGCTGGATATCCTGCCCGCGAGCCATCGACCGGCCGGCATTCAACCCCGGCCTCGATGAACGAGACCTGAAACCGAGCCTCCAAGAGGAAACGTCATGGCTAAATCCAAATTCCGCCCGCTGCATGACCGCGTCGTGGTCAAGCGCATCGAAGCCGAAGAGAAGTCCAAGGGCGGCATCATCATCCCCGACACCGCCAAGGAAAAGCCCTCTCAGGGCGAAGTCACCGCCGTCGGGCCAGGCGGCCGCGACGAGACCGGCAAGCTGATCCCGATCGACGTCAAGGTCGGCGATCGCGTGCTGTTCGGCAAATGGTCAGGCACCGAGGTCAAGCTCGACGGCGAGGAACTCCTGATCATGAAGGAGTCCGACATCATGGGCGTGCTGGTCTAACGCAACTTAGCGGAGCGGCCGCAACATCCACACATGTCATGCCCGGGCCTGACCCGGGCATCCATCGATCTTCAAGAGCGATGGATTTGCCGGGTCAAGCCCGGCAATGACGACAAGGGTGTGCGGCCCAGTGCCCTCAATCATTCCAGGAGCAAGATATGGCTGCCAAAGACGTTAAATTTGCCGGAGAAGCCCGCGAGCGAATGCTGCGCGGCGTCGATGTCCTTGCCAATGCGGTAAAGGTCACGCTCGGCCCGAAGGGCCGCAACGTCGTCATCGAAAAGAGCTTCGGTGCCCCTCGCATCACCAAGGACGGCGTCACCGTCGCCAAGGAGATCGAGCTCGAGGACAAGTTCGAGAACATGGGCGCGCAGATGCTGCGCGAAGTCGCCTCCAAGACCAACGACACCGCGGGTGACGGCACCACCACCGCGACCGTGCTGGCGCAGGCGATCGTGCGAGAGGGCGGCAAGGCGGTTGCTGCGGGCATGAACCCGATGGACCTGAAGCGCGGCATCGACCTTGCCGTCGCCGCCGTGGTCAAGGACCTCGAGAAGCGCGCCAAGCCAGTGGCCGCCTCTTCCGAGGTCGCCCAGGTCGGCACCATCTCGGCCAATGGCGACACCGCGATCGGCAAGATGATCGCCCAGGCCATGCAGAAGGTCGGCAATGAGGGCGTGATCACGGTCGAGGAGAACAAGTCGCTGGAGACCGAGGTCGACATCGTCGAAGGCATGAAGTTCGACCGCGGCTATCTCTCGCCCTATTTCATCACCAATGCCGAGAAGATGACCGCCGAGCTCGAGGACGCCTACATCCTCCTGCACGAGAAGAAGCTCTCCGGTCTGCAGGCGATGCTGCCGGTGCTGGAAGCTGTCGTGCAGTCCGGCCGTCCGCTCTTGATCATCGCCGAGGACGTCGAGGGCGAGGCGCTGGCGACACTGGTGGTCAACCGCCTGCGCGGCGGGTTGAAGGTCGCCGCCGTCAAGGCGCCGGGCTTCGGCGACCGCCGGAAGGCGATGCTGGAGGACATCGCGGTCCTGACCGGCGGCCAGTTGATCTCCGAAGAGCTCGGCATCAAGCTCGAGAACGTCACGATCAAGATGCTCGGCCGCGCCCGCAAGGTCGTGATCGACAAGGAGAACACCACGATCGTCAACGGCGCCGGCAAGAAGGCCGACATCGAGGCACGCGTCGGCCAGATCAAGGCGCAGATCGAGGAGACCACCTCCGACTACGACCGCGAGAAGCTGCAGGAGCGGCTGGCCAAGCTGGCCGGCGGCGTCGCGGTGATCCGCGTCGGCGGCGCAACTGAGGTCGAGGTCAAGGAGAAGAAGGACCGTGTCGAGGACGCGCTGAACGCAACCCGCGCCGCGGTGCAGGAAGGCATCGTGCCCGGCGGCGGCGTGGCGCTGCTGCGCGCCAAGAAGGCGGTCGGCCGTCTCTCCAACGACAATTCCGACGTCCAGGCCGGCATCAACATCGTGCTGAAGGCCCTCGAAGCCCCTGTGCGCCAGATCTCGGAAAACGCCGGCGTCGAAGGCTCGATCGTGGTCGGCAAAATCCTCGAGAACAAGTCGGAGACCTTCGGCTTCGACGCCCAGACCGAGGAATATGTCGACATGGTCGAAGAAGGCATCATCGACCCCGCCAAGGTTGTGCGCACCGCGCTGCAGGACGCCTCCTCGGTCGCCGGCCTCCTGGTGACGACGGAAGCCATGGTCGCCGAACTGCCGAAGGAGCCGGCGCCTGCGATGCCGCCCGGAGGCGGCGGTATGGGCGGCATGGGCTTCTGAGCCCCTCTAACAATCAAATCAAAAGGCCGCCTTTGGGCGGCCTTTTCGTATCCGGATTAGAGCATATTCGGTTCTGATTGCATCAGAACCGAATAGCCGCCGAGTACTTCCCGTCAGGCCAGGCTGATGGCGGCGAATACCAGGCAGGCGACGTAGACCATGGCCAGGCTCACGCCCACGATCCTGGCCTCGCGATGAGATTCCAAATTTCCCTCCATTGGAAGAGACAGAGGCCGCCATAACGGCAGCCTCTATCCTGCATCAGTCAATTTCCTGAACGACGGTGCGCGTGCCGGGATCCACCAGCATCACGCGGTCCCCGGAATACACATAGCGATACTTCGTGAGCGATGGTCCCCAATCGGACGGCACCGCCGCGAGCTCGACATCACTCGGCACCGTTCCGCCGACGACGATCTTTTCCTTTGTCGTCACGGGACGAACCTTGTGCTCGGTGACGTAGGTCTTGATTCTGGTGCGGTACTCTGGCTCGATCTGAACCGTTGCACGTCCGGCCCCGGTCGTAGTCGTCACGGTGCTCTGCGCGAGCGCACCGCTCGACATCAGAGCGATAGCCGCGGAAAGCAAAAGCATCTTCCTCATCTGGATTCTCCTCGCCGCGACATGCGGCGCTCAAAGAACTTCATGGACTCGCACAAGTTCCGGGGCGCGCCGAGCGAATTTCCATTTTATCCCGATATCGATTGCCAAGGAGCATCCGACTGATCGGACGATCAGCAACGAAAATTGTTGATTTTTGCAATCACCGCATCTGCTCTTGCCGGAGGACGCCGCGGCGATTTTTCCGATTTTTCCCACTATTTCAGCGGCGCGACGAATCCACCACCAAATGTCGGGGTTGCGATCATCAATGGCCATGATGAACGCCCGGACTGCTGTTCACCCTAACCATTGCAGTGGAGATTCCGTTCCCTTCGGCGGGACGTAAGAACACGATGCAGCATTCTTCGACCCGCACAAGCGCGAGGCTGCGATCGGCGTTGCCGAGGGAACTGCAGCCCGGGCTCGAGAATTCAATGAACCTGATCGTTGCAGAACGCACGAGCGCGGCGGCCAAGCCTGTCATCGCGCGAGCAGCGTCGTGGCTGTTATTTTACATGATTGTTGGAGAATGCATGGCTGGCTCGGATGTGGCTGACAAGGGTATCGGCGGCGAAGCCGATTGGGCAGCCAAGCTGAAGAACGAAACGGACGCGTGGCGTCGGCGTCGCATGGTGCCGTCGCAGCAGTTGACCCCGGGCGGAATTCCGGTCGTGCGCCGCCTGAAGCGGAAGCGAGCAAACGCGGGAGCCGTGGCGGCTCACCCCTTGTCCGGTTAGGCTGTGTGGACTCTTGGGATTCTCAAATCAGACGGAACGTGATTCAAGGCTTTCTTTTAGGAGGAAGCCTTGG